>CAZBQE010000010.1:0-19882 GCA_964494005.1 uncultured Candidatus Peribacteria bacterium
TGCGGTAGAGGATGAACCTGTACCATAGTGTCATTGTCATTGCTGCAGCCAGTAGCTGTAGAGGTTGCAAGTACAGTATACATACCAGTGGAATTGGCAACATATTGATTTAGGTTTGCACCTGAAATGCTGCTGCCATTTTTGAACCATTGGTAGGTATGTCCACTTCCAGCATTTGCTGTGAGTGTTACTGAACCGGACCCACAAAATTCAACAGGACCACTTGCCGTCAAAGTAATCGACGGTATCGGATTGACCTGTACTACAGCTTGATTGCTCATGATAATAGAACAACTGGTTATAGTACTGGTTGCTTCTACGGTGTAGATACCAGTCATCAACTGATTCCCAAAGTTTAATGGTCCGCCGGTTCCTGCAATAGGAAGTCCGGAAGGAATACTATTAATCAATAATTGGTAGTTGACACTGGTTTCAGAGCCGGTTAGTCCAACAGGAACTCCGCTGAGTCCTGCACAATAGGTACCACCACCCGTTACGCTATACAGCGTGGGGCTTGGGTTTATTGTGATCTGTATTCCCGTTTGTGCATGGGAATAACCTGTAATGGCGAGCAAAAGCGTCGCCACCATCAGGATTTGGATTATTTTTCTCATATTATTTTTTTTTAAATTATGGTAATGATGGTTGCATACCACATCCACCTGTGCATGTTACTACACGGCGGTACCAAATACCACTAGTAAGTGACGGAGGTTGGAAGGTAGGGTTGGTTTCGCCAACGATATCTGTCCATGGGTTACTAACCCCACCGTCATTTGACTCTTGCCATTGGTAGGTATAGCTTCCACTGCCACCATTTGCTGGAATTATTTCAATTAATTGGTTAGGAATTTCTCCATAACAAATTGCCTGATTTACTCCGATTGTTCCTGGAGTAAAGACCGGAAGAACAATAATTTCAATCTGATTGGTGTATAAGGTACCACAACCATTCACATCTTGACGACGGAAGATTGTAGTAGTAATAAGATTGCCTGGATCATAATTTATTAAGGTTTCCCCAACTAAATTAGTCCAGCTGGTTCCACCATCAATGCTATATTGCCATTGATAGGTAGTAGTAGGATTGCCACCTGTTGCGGCTGTTCCTGTAATGTTTCCGGGATCATCTCCGTTACAGATAGTAGGTGTACCAACCAATGTAGCAACGCCAGCTACGAATTCATCATAGACTATGATATTAGTCACATTGCTGTAGACCGGTCCGCAGATATTATCGTAGCGTAATCTATACCACATGGTAGTAGTAAGATTACCCAGGGTACGTATTAGTGTATTTGCACCTACAATATCAGTGTAGGTCATACCGTCAACTGATGATTCCCACTGCATAGTAGTTCCTGGTGCACCACCCGTTGGGGCAGTCGCTGTCAAGATACCAGCATTGGTATTGTAGCAGATAGGAGTATTTCCACCAGTTACGGTTCCTTCAACAAATGCAGGATATACCGTGATAGAAATACTATTACCATAAACAGTGTCACACGAGTTGTCTATATATAATATACGGAAACTCGTAGTTGTAGATAGTGTGCCAGTAGCATATGTCAGAGCAGTAGCTCCGAAAATATTATTCCACATAGCACCGCCATCAAGCGATTCCTGCCATTGGTAGGTATAAATGCCTTCTCCTCCAGTAGCATCAGTTGCTGTAAGTAATCCACCATCATCACCATTGCAGATAGGAGTATTTCCACCAGTTGTAATGCCAGCGATAAACTCATTATACACGGTGATAGAGATTACATTGGTTGTTACCGTATTACAGGGATCAGTGTCGACCCTTCTAAATTCAGTATTTACATATAAGACACCAGGGTCATAATTTTGACCAGTTGCACCAAGAATGTTATTCCAGGTAACACCAGCATCAATACTACGTTGCCACTGATAGGTATAAATACCTTCACCACCCGTAGGTAGTGTGCCAGAAATTAAGGTAACAGCTTCTCCATAACATAATGGCGTAACACCTCCGGAAAGGGTTCCTGCCACTAGTTCATCATGAACTATTATCTGTATTCCGGTTTGAGCTTTTACGCTCGTCTGTGTCGCGATTGCCAGTACAGCAACCATTGCGACGAAAAAAAACATTTTTTTCATTTTTTTAATTTTTTTCGTTTAACATTAATTGCTGTAGTTTACACAAGCGCCTACAGATACGCCAACTCGATAGAAACCGCTTGTTCCTGCATCATAGATGTGATTTGTTTCATCTGTGATATCTGACCAAGGTGGATTTCCATCAATGCTATATTGCCATTGGTAGGTGGCACCTGTTACTGGTTCTACAGTTAAAGTAACCATATTGCCATAACACTCACTGATAGGACCAGTTGGGGTCACTATAGCTGGAGGAGGTGGTACAACGGTAATAGTAGTTGCTGCACTCATGGGTGCATTACAACTTCCTACAGTTACAAGAACTGTATAGTTACCGGTAGCATTAGCAAAGTAAGTTTGACCGTTTGCATCAAGAATAGGATTGCCATTCTGATACCACTGCCAATCGTCACCTGCTGAAGCAGTAAGTTGAACGTTTTCACCTGTGCAAAATGTTGTTGGTCCTCCAACAGTTATAGTACCTTGAGCAGGTTGAGGAATAACAGTAACAATTGCACTTTCAATTACTGAAACAGGTCCAATAAAAGTAACCGTTACGGTATATGTCATGGTTACTGATGGAGATACATCAATAGTTGATGATGTTGCTCCAGTTGACCATACATAACCGATCACAATACCTCCAGTTGGAGTTGCCTGTAGAGTTATATTTGTTCCTGATCCAGCACAGATTTCTGCTGAGGATGGGGTAATAGTGACGCTTTGAGCATTCACCAGTTGTCCTGTAAGCAATCCTGCCAGCAGCACAACAATAAAAAACATTTTTTTCATAATTTTAATTTAATTTAATTTTTATTTTTGAATTATAGATTTTTTTGTCGTATTTGCTTTAGCAATGCGCGACTCAGAAAAATCAAAAAATCTGATACGCTGATTAACGGAAAATGATTTATCCCGAATCAAAAACATCATTGCCTGTATAAATCTTTCTGTGATTTATCAATAAGGCCTTATGTTTTATGTTCGAAATATCTTCTCTTCCATTAACCAAAAAATTTAGAGTCATAATTTTACCTCCTTTTCTTTTTAGTTAATTAATATTTTTGTTAATGATCACCTAGGGAATCTCACGATTCTTTTGGTACATCTCTGCAGGTATAACTACCTGCATTGTGAAAGTTATAAACATTTACTAACAATTGTCAAGTTAAAGTATAAGAAAATAGTAAGAAGAATATGTGGGTACTTAGACGAGAATCCGTGGCTTACGGACTGGGATAATGTGGAAATATTGAGAGATGGAAAAATCAAAAAATTGAGAGATGGAAATATGTTTCGGCTGCATCCTTTCTTCCAAAACTTAACACGAGGATTTAACACGAGAAATTAACACCAGAATGAGGAATCGGAGTTGGGAATAGAAATATGTACGTGATAAAAAATCAGAAAAATGTATTTTAAAGAAAAAAGTGAACACCGAAGTATCCACTCTTTTATATATTTCATATGTTGTTAGTTGTTCACTGTTAGTTATTCAAGAATCCTCATTCATAGGTTCTCTTCATCATAATCATTACGTATGCTCTGACCTCTTTCATTGTAGGCGTAGTAACCGTGATGATGCCCGCATTTTCCAAAGCATTGAGATGGGCTGTATAATATGGTGTACCTCCATTGTAGGTAGTACCTCGGATCAGTCTTGACATAATAGTAGCAAATTGTGCTCTCGTAACTATACCTGTAGGATCAAATTTACTCATATTCTGGCCCATCAATCCAAGTTGACATGCGAGATTGATGTAAAATTTCATTTCAGTGCTTTGATTACTGATGTCGGTAAAGTTGCATTGTGCACTAGTGTTTGGTGTCAATCCTCATAGCGTGATAGCAAAATTGCTAATCATCTTGGCCATATGCGATCTGATAAGATATCCGGTCATATTTGCTTTTTGGATAGTATTCATAGTAGTGATACCATTGTCATATGATCGTAGATATGCTTGGTTAAATTCATGAGAGAATGGCGATCATGCGATGTTTCCGACTGGTTGTGTTTCTCCCGACAGCGTACAACTTAGTCATAGATTTCCTCACTGACAGTATTGTCCAGGAGCAAGTACTCGCGTTCCTCATGAACATACGAGTTGAGTAGTTGTACAGATTGCAATACCACCTCAACCACCTCATCCTCAACCACCTGATGGAGGAGGAGTAACGATAACTCATAAGGTAATACTATCATATTGTTTATTATTATTATCGTAAGTAACGATGATATGTTTGAGACCATTTGCTCCGCTAAATCCTATAGTAACTATTTTTTCATTTCCTGTCATACTTCCTATATAGCTTCAACTAAGATCAGTTCCAGTAATATCATAATCAATAGGAGTAGCTTGATAATTTTTTAGTGTAATAAGAACTGATGGATTTGTAGTAGATAGAACAGAAAACAATCCTCCAGTAATGATATTGTTGGATCAATTAGTGAGTACAATATTATTTTCTCATAATATTTGTGTATTTTGTATAGAATTGTTGTTGGAATTGTTTGTAATGTAAATACCGTTCGTATTGTTAGTTAGATTGAAAGTGTTGTATGACGAAGTGGAAAGTTTAGTTCCACTCCCATTGTTTGCTACAGTAACATCAGTGAAAATATTATAAGTTGAACCATTTATTCTAATTCAGACTAAAGCAGATTCTACAGTAATATCAGTGAAAGTATTATAATGTGAATTATCAAACTCAATATTTGTTCATGTTGTGTAAGAAATAGTATCTCCATTAAAATTATTTCCGCTAGAATTAGATTGTAAGGTCAATCCTCGATAACTATTATTATTTATTGTATTGTTAGTAAAATTATTTCAATCGGAGTTTTGTAAATATAATCAGATATAATTATATGAAATAGTATTATTAGAAATAATATTATTATTTGTATTATTTAACATAAGTCCTATTCAATAATTTGTTTGGTTAGTAATTACATTAGATGTAATTGTACAAGAATTAGTTCAATCTAAATATATACCATTTCCATTATTGTTGTCTATTGTGTTAGAAGAAATTGTATTGTTTGTTGATGATCAATCTAATATAATTCCATGTTGTGTATTATCAAGTATTGTATTATTGTTTATGATATTATTAGTTGATCATGCTTGAAAATTGATACCGTCCTTATTATAGGTCATTGTATTGTATGATACAGTAGAATGATCTATATTGGAAAAAACCAATCATCCTAAGAGTGAGAATCAAGAAAGGGTAGTATAAGAAATATTAATACCTGAACCGTTTTGTAATATGATTCCTGCAGCACTCGTTGCTCACAATATTTCTATCTTATGATTTTCATCAAATCCTCTGATCGAAAAATTTTGTTCACCATTACTGATAATGGATTTTCCTCATTGAAAATTTAGAATTACATTTCCTAGAGTATCTCCGTCAGCTATGAGGACAGAACAATCATCCATAGAAATATTTCCTGTTACAGAATAAGTATCTGCAGATAATACTGCGATTGTATTTGGTCATAATATCAATCCTCAAGCTAAATCGCCTGTAGTAAGATGATAAACATTTGCAGCGGTAATTGTACATATACTAGGATTAGGATTGAAGTTGCTTGCATATTGTACATCTGTATACGCAAATGTCTTCGAACTAAAAATTCCCATCAGTACTAGTGAAAGTACTAACACAGAAAGTTTTCATAGTGAAGAGAAAATGTTTTTTTTCATGGTAAGAAATATATGAAAGATAAAACAGTACATGTATATTATATTTAATCTTATAACAATTTACTAAACAATGTCAAGTCTATTTTGGGTAGTTTTTTTGACTATCGCACCAGGGTGGAATAGTCGCTAAAGTTACTAAAAAAGCTAAATGAGAAAAATTCGCACCCGGGTGCGAACAAAAAAACAAAAAAAAGGCAGCAGAGATATCTGCCGCCAATGTCTTACTCAACTTTCATAAACTTTTGTGTAGATGAGAAACCATCTACGTTTATGAATGTAATGAAATATGTTCCTGTATTGAACGTGCTAACATCAACAGTTATTGTTTCTGAGTTGACTTCAGTAGAATACACTACTTTGCCAATCATATCTACAATTACTATTGAGTTAATACCTTGGTTCATACTTATATTCAGTACATTATTAGCTGGATTTGGATAGATGCTGATAGCATCAAATGTAACATCTCCAATTCCATTAGTATCCCCAGTCCCTTTGGTAATGGTCACGTACTGAATTTGACTTGCACTACATCCGCTGATGGGATGCGTGTAGGTGTAGGTCAGCATATGCGTTCCTTCACCTGCTTTGGCGAAGTCCAACATGCTACTTCCGTCTTCAATACCAGGTCCACTGAATATTCCGCCTTGTGGCCTTACAAAGTTGTTGAGATCAACAGGAGTGCTATTCACATTAAGCGAACCGCTGATGTTGTTGAACATCACTTCAGGAATCGGGTTCACGGTAAACATATCCGTTGCACTTCCTGTACATCCATACATATCCATCACGGTATAGGTGATAGTCCATGTTCCCGGGCCGACAATCGGAGGGTGGATGGTGTTGCCACTAAAGACAACATTTGGAGTTGAACAAGAATACGTTCCGTTAGCAGGATATCCGCCGGAGAGTAACACACTGTTTACATCAGTGCAAGCATTATCTTCGATAAAGTTCAATACTACACTAGGTGCTGTATGAACATTTACCGTAACGCTTCCTGAAGCAGTACAACCATTGCTACCCGTTACGGTAACAGTATACGGTGTAGTTGCTGTAGGATTTACTGTGATACTACTTGATGTAGTCATGATGCTTCCGCTCCACACGAATGAGGTTCCAGCTCCACTGGCAGTAAGTGTCGTGCTTGCGCCTGCACAGATGTCTGTGGGGTTTGCAGCGACAGTTACGGTTGGTGCTGAATTGACCGTTACGTGGATTGATGAAGGATTTCCCAGAATGTTACCATTCTGTCCGAAAACCACGATATCACCACTTGTAGCGCCGAATTGGATAATAACTACATTAGTCCCGTATCCGCTGGTGATGCTTGCACCTGCAGGAATGTTCCACATATAACTCGTGGCCTCAGTGATTGGAGGCGTAGAGTATACGGCACTGGTGTTTGCACATACACTGGTAGGTCCACTAATACTGGTTGCGTCGCCGACTTGGGCGAATACATTTGTAGTGATCATTATCATGATACCTACACAAATTGTGATTGTTGTTTTCATAGTTTTTATTTATTTATTTTTTATTTATATAAAATATATATACATATTTAACATAAAATGTCAAGAGAAATTTAGGAACAATAAAAAGGCGGAATTTATTCCGCCCTCTACTATATATGTATTAAGCTTTAAGTCTTAAACATAAAGCTCAAAGCCGCTATTTAGCTATAATACAGCTAGCTTCAAGCTTTAAGCTTTAAGCTTTAAGCTTCAAGCTAATTATTGTTTATATATCTCAAGCACTTTCGTAAACTCACTCGCGCCTGGAGGTAATGCATTCCATAAGTTTGGACTGTATTCTATCAATACAGCTGCACCGTCGAAAATCTTATTTCTTCTTTCTGATTTGATAGCTATCTCAGCTGAAGATCTTGTGTAAAATCGTGTGTTGAGTTGAGATCTTCTTGAATTAACGAGATCATCGATACCATCTCCCATAAGGATTCCTTTGACGTGAAGATTTCCATACGTACATCGTTTCTTGTCTGTATCATCATTTTTTAATGCTGGATCAGTTCCTACAAATCCTTCATCTGTCACGAAAATTCCTTTCACGACTTGTGGAGCAGGGCATCTATCGTTACCACTTACATCAGCAGGAATAAATTCTATAGTTCCATTTTTAACCAAGAACATACCATTGTAATCAACATTTCCTTTGATGACGAGATCAATATTTTTCGTTACAATCGTAAACGGAGTAGTAAATGATTTGATGTTTGTAAGGATTACTTCTTTTTGTGTATCAGATTCGAGGATATAGATTTTCTGTTGTGGTACCACTTTTACGGTAACATCTTTTTCTTCAAAAGCAGTATTCTTGAGCGAACTTTCTGGAACTGTAATAGCAAGTCTATCATACTTTGTAATAAAGTCGTTGATCATATCATTAACATCGTTTCCACCGTCATAATCAGATTCATCAAGTACCATGATTTCATTGAGATCCGTAGTTCTGATAAGCTCTTGTCCATCAAGTGTCATATAATCATCGAGTCTGATGTCTGTCGCTTTTGGTGTCATTGCGAATAAACTCTTCTGTGCCAAATATGGCTGAGTTACGGTGAAGTTGACACTACATACTCTATCGATCGCTGTGCTTTCTTCTCTTTCATCGCTACGACAATAATCATATTCGACTCTTTCGAGGACGATTTTGTATTCTCCGAACACACCGTTGACGAAGTTGTCTGAATTTATGCTATATTTTCCAAATGCATGTTTGAGTGATCCGATAAGGTTTTGTTGTCCGAGGAAGTAATCGAACATCATACCATTTCGATTGTTCTCGTTACATTTTTTGGTGAAGGTATAGATAGGATTTCATTCTGATTCTGTTTTATCTCCGTTGTAGATACTAAAGGTACAATACATAGTTTCTACAGGAATTTTTCCATCTGGTTTATCTTCACAACTTGATCCTGCGATGATATTTTTGCTACCATCAAGCATCCATCGGAAAGGAAGTTGATCTCCTTTTTGGATAGAGATGTTCATATTTCCCACATTGAAACATGAGACCATATTTGCATCTCTGATATCACATCCAACTGTACAATTCGAAGCAGATGTTCCATTGAGATCTCCATCATCACAATCCTCATATCCTTCTACAATACCGTCTCCACAGTATCCGAGCGTAGGGGTATCGATAATGATATTTTCGGTTTCACAGACAACATCATTAGTATAACATGTTACGATTTTATCTTGAGGAAGTGTGTTTTCACTATATCTACAAACAGTTTCTACTTGTGAAGTATTGTTTGCAGTGACATCTCCTTCTCCACGATTTCCACAGTCGATACTGATGATATCTGCGATAACGCCATCGCGCGTCTCACATCTAAATCTTCCTTCTCCTTCACCATCATCGTCGACGAGTATAACTCTTCCGTCGAGTGCTTCGAGATCACATTGTAATAGTGTTTCGTTGACAGCAAGTCTACAGAGAGGATTATTAGTATCGCTACCCACGCTACATTGCGCAGTGCCTGCGAATGAAGAAGTATAGTTACAGGTTCCGTTGAGTTGAGATCCGAATCCGCTAATATTGGTTCCGTTTCCACAATCAATAGTTATTGGTGTTGTTGACGTAGCATTAGCACCTTTACAGGTATAGTTGATATTGTATCCATTGCTTGTTGCTTCCGGTGCAGAACCTGTCAAACTTGTACAGCTTGCACTTGTTAGTGCAGTATTTACGGTACTACATATTTGTTCTATGATAGTGCGTCCACCACCAAGTGGATCTACGAAAGAGTAGTTGATACATGCAACATTGATAATGGAGTTTGTTACGAGTACACATTGCCCTTGTTGATTTTCACATGTTTGTCCGCTATAAAGTACACCAAGTTGTCCTTGCGTGTCACACGGTTCGTCTCTGGTAAGTAATCCGTCACCGCAGACCAAAGGTTCTACGACGGTTACCGTATTCCCTGTTTCGATTTCTCAGACATCATGTCTAATGTATGGTGTCGCTACCAAAGAAATATAATTTCTCGGACCTATGACTCATGTTACGATTAGGGTAGCGCTTTCATCGATATCTACGATATTAGGTATCGTTCCGTTGAATGGATTGAGCGTGATAAAATGTGATTGAAATCCAGTAAGATGCAAAACAGCATGTGTGATTGGGACATTGCCATTATTTGTATAAGTCATAGTTATGTGCAATACATCACCGCTTGCCGCTTGAATCATAGTAGTAGGACCAGAACCGTATGGTGCGTTATCCAATTGCGGTCTAGTAATATTGTTTATAGTAAGTGTGATATCCAAATCTTTTACACCTTGAATCGTTCCTGTTGCTACAGATATATTATTTCCTGTAGATGATTCGTTGTTGGTTGTGGTGATTTCTGCAGTATTGACAAATACAATCCCAGAAAAGAGATTACTATTCAAACTTCCCGTAAGGATGATAGTTCCACCGCTTCCTCCAGGGAGCGATCCTATTGTGAAATTATTTCCGTTCAAGTTAACTTGTCCATTCATTGTATCAGTGATTGTTACATTTTCTGCAGTTTTTCCACCGCTGTTTCCATAGGTGATAGTATAGCTCACTTCATCACCCGCACGATAGCCGGTGAATGGTGCAAGTGTTTTGTTTACTCGTACATCTGCGAGTGCTTGAATGCTTCCTGTTGCAAGTGCGCTATTATTAGTAGTAGAATATTCATCGCTCGCTGTGCTAACTTTTGCAGTCTGATTGAATGTTGTTCCTACTGCAAAATCATCCGTCATCGCTGAATTCAATGCTATAGTTATTGTTTGTCCTGGATTGAGATTATTTAAATAACTTCCGCTTCGTACGAAATCAGTAGGATAGCTGATGCTATCGTATGCATGAGGTGTCCCATTGAATGTCGCAGTCGGAGCAGCTAAAGTAGGAATTGGAAATGTACTGACAAAATTGATTCCGGTCGCTGCAGTGGATCAGATATTTTGTAAGGTTATATAATAGTAGACATTATCACCTGAATAACTTGGATTTTCTCCAGTAAGTACATTCGTTACTATAAGATCAGCAATAGGTGTTACCAAAGCATTGACTGCCCCGAGAAGTGTAGTAAATGCGGTGCTATCTGAGAAAATTGCTTGAGTTGTTATCGTAGAAAAAGATCGAACATTTGTCTTCATCTTGGCAGTGACTGTTACGGAGAAATCACTATCTGCCGGAAGATAGAATATCGGATCATGTTCGGCACCCAAACTCAAGAGCGCATTATTTATCGGTGTGAGTGTTGCATTCTGATAGATAACATCGTAGTTTGCTGTCTTTGGCAACACATATTTGAGATATGCATCACCTGTCCCATTGTGTCCAGTAACCAAGAATGTTATCGTGGAACCGGAGATAGCTGTCTGTGTGTCAGGCGTGACATACATGCTATCGACATCAGCGAAGGTGAATCCTAAGAAGCATAGGAGTCCAAGGATGGTGATGTAAAGAAGCTTTTTCATTTCCGTAACTATAATTGATTAAAAGACTTTTATTTTAGACGTAAGTATCAAGACATAAGTATTAAGATTGTTTATTTGTATTTACTACTTTCTACTTGATACTTGATACTTTCTACTTGTTACTATTTAATGGTTCATTGTATAATAATTTTACCTGATCCGTTTGGTGCGAGTGTTGAATTGAATAATCGATGTAATTCCATTCCTCCAGCTACGGGTGTTTGTGTTGCTGGCATTGGACTTGCAGAAACAAAATTCAATGTTCCTGGTCGATAATCGATGATATCATAATTGGAAACTGTAGCTGAACCATTGTTTCGATACAAAATTTCAAAGACAACAGGATCTCCTGGATTGTTTCCATACGATACTAATCTTTTTTCGAACATCATTGTAGAACTTGGGGTTGTCGATACTTGGAATGAAGTTTGTGTGCTTCCTGTATACGTTTTTTCTGCTATAGTGTATATAAAGCTAGCATTGTTTATGTAGGTATTTACACAGCTTTGATTATTACTGATATTTCCTGTAAGATAGAGGTAGAGAGTTTGTCCTACTGCCAAATTACCATTGAAAGTTCGTGTATATGGATTATTTGCACTTGCTACCGTAAGCGGCATATTGGATGTTCGTGAAGGATCCAAAGTAATACAAGGACTTGTAGGTCGAGTATCGGTAATGGTCATTGAGGTAATAGCATCTGGACCATTGTTGGTGAGCCCAATAGTAAATTGTGCAGTTTCACCTGGAAGATATGAAAGTTTTTTAGCAGTCTTGGTTATTGTGATATGTGAACTTGGTATATGTGTCTGGAAAAGTGCTGCTGCATAAACAGGATTGGTATCATCTGCTTGGGCAAATGCATTGTTGATAGTATAATTTACATATGCGTTTCCTTTATATCTTCCTACAATAAGCATATATCCTTGTTGTCATGGAGTAAGCGAGAATCCTGAATACGTTACGAATTGATGTGCTCCAGGTATGGTTCCTGTAGCAAAATTGTATGGAGGAGTAACACCGAAAATCTGGCTGCTTATATAGTCCAAAGATTGAGGAAGATAATCGGAAACTTCTACATTGTGCATATGCATATGACTGTTGTTTCCGAAATTGACCTTGAATGTAACGAGATCGCCTTCCTGGTATTCTATATTAGTGACAACTTGTTTACTGAGTTCAAGTCATGTATTTCTGACATGTACAGTTGCGCTACAAGAAACTCCGCTACCACCAAGAACTCCTTGGACATTCATGATATACGTAGTTGTTTCTGATGGGGTAACTTGGATGTTGGTGTTACTTCGTGTCGGATAGGTAAAATTTAATCCGGTGATAAATGGCGTCATATTTGCCAAGACACCATTACTATATCCTCAGTTAAGAATAGCAGTTTCTCATAGATTGATGACCGGGGTAGAAGTGGTTAAGGTACATGGAGGGACATCATCTAAAACAGTCAAAACTCCTGTACACACAGCATTTTCTTCATTATTATTGACCATCATTGTGAAGGTATAGGTTCCTGTTTGTGTAGCCATAACTGAACTTACGCCGTTGTATTGGTTGGCATTGACTCGATGTGGCCAAGCTCATCCAAGGGTAGGAGTGACATAAATATAGGTTCAGAAAAAATTTCCATTACTGACATTCCATCACACATTGACTACTTGCCCTGTTCCAGTAACGCTTGGACTGAGATTCAAGGTACATTCAAGATGCGGTTCAGGTTCTACTACTGTTACGGTAGCGGAACACGTGTTGTCATTCACTCAACTTATTCACTGGACATTCATCGTATAGGTTGTAGTGGTAGAAGGAGTGTCGGTTGTGCTGCTGCTCCAGCTTGGAGAAGTGAAAGGGGCAAATCATGAAAGCGAAGGAGTAATCGTTGCGCTTTCTCAGCTTCCATATGATGCGTTGATAGTGATGGTCTGTCCAGCTTCTATACTTGAAGGTATTGTCGTAATAGTACATGCAGCTGTTCCTGGTGTTGTTCACTCTGTTCCTGAACAATCTAATTTACAATGTCCAGGAGTTCCGTTGAGATCTCCATCATCACAGACTTCATCTGGTTCCAATGACCAAGAGTGTCGTTCTATAGTATCGCCATCTACTTCAATACCATCAGTGCTTGCATTATCTATAATACCATCTCCACATCTTGCGATATAGTAATTGGTACAAGAGGTTTTTGGAGTCAATTGAGGATGGATATTGATTTTTATTGTTCCATTTTTTGGAGTAAAATTGGAATTAGCTAATTTATAGTAATAGTTGAGTGATGCACCGTTGGCATTTTGGAGTGCAGCTCTCTCATTGTTTTTGGTGATAATTTGTCCTGCGATTTCATCTCTCTCTATAGAGGTATCAGCAGCAAAGATTGCGCCTGTAGCTTCTACGGTCAAAATATTTGAACTATCAGCTTCAAAAGATGTAGAAGGTACAAAGTTTGCTACATAAGGGAATTTGAGGTTACCTTGGAAAAGCGATTGATTGTAAACTATAACATAGGTCTCTGTTTTATCAAACACATAATTTACGGTGCTTTTTGGCTGTCCTACACGAAGATAAACAGGTGATGCTTCGTAAAATGCGAGATCTTGTTCGATATCACAACTACCATCATAAGGAGTAGTTTGTCGTTCGATAGGTCTCAGTTCTGTTGCACTTGCAGGAACATCTCCTACAGTATTACCTGCAAAAGAAGTGGCTCCCATTCATAGAATGAATGAAAGTGCTATTCCTCGTTTGATGTGCTTAGTGATAGTGAGTTTCATGATACGCTATGTAATAGTATAAATAAATATGATAAATAAATAAGATAATAGGATATATTATTCATTGATAAAGACTTCAACAAAGGCTTCCGTAAAGTTATCGAAACAGATAGAACTACAGAACATATCAACACCATCTTGATTGATTAGACCATCACCTCATGGTAATAAATCTGCAGGATCATTTCCGTCATCACAGGTTTCAAAGATAACATCGTTTCCACTCATGTAGGTAGGTCCATAATATAATCCATTTCAACTCAATACTACTGTTTCTGATGATCCATCGTTGATGATTTCATCTCCACAAAAGAACCCTCCTGCTCCTGTTCATGTACAGGTATCGTTACAATATCCAGCTTGTCCATTGAGTTCTCCGTCATCACAGACTTCTCCCGTAAATTCATTGATCCAATTGCCTCCAGAACTGTAGGTATCAATATTTCCATCACCACATCGATGCATAGTATAATTTTTGCAGTATTCAGCAGTTGCTACAGATGATCGCGATCTTGTAGGTCATGATCGGTCCACATAGTTAGCTGAAGTGAGTCATGAAAAGTTTCAAGAATTCACCGCATTGTATCGATAAGGGCTAATTGGTGTTGTCGTAGGAAAAACAGCTCGTGTATATTTGTATCTATAGAGTATACTTACTGTAGTACTTTCTCATGTAGTTAGCGGTCTTTCGAAATTGACTCTTGTATTGAGTGTATCGATACCTCTTACTCGTTGATTATATGGAAATACCCATGATGCTCTCTTGAATGTAGTATTGTCTATGGTTGAATATGTAGCTTCCGTTACATCTTTTTTGGTCAACATATTCGGTTCAGGAGTATAATAGAATATTTTTGTATTGTTTTGGTTATTGGGATCAGAAAATTGGAGTATTTGTCCAGCATTGTTTTCTACAGGACTTTCTTTGAATAATCTGAAATTACTCCTAAGATAAAGGAAATAATCAGGAATTTCATCTTCATCATTATCTTCATTAAGATACATATCTGCTTCTTCACTACAATAATTAAATTCGTCAAGCGGCTCTGTAGGAAGGAAATTCTGGGCAGCAAGATATCCTAGGGAAAGGAATATCCCCAAGAATATTGTTGTCAGAAGTTTTGTCTTTTGTTTCATCGGAATGAAATAATATGAGTAAATATATATGCATGTTATAGATAGAAAGATATAGTTGTATTAGCTTCATTGTGCTGTTGGTGGACCGTCGTCAGTATCTCATTCGGTAGTTTCATTGTTTCCTCCCATTTGGGATCATTCAGTTCAAAGTGTTGCATCAGATTCATCTTTTCATTCTCATTGACCTCATGTAGAGTTGTCATTTGATGGTGTTTTGTCTTCTCATACTTCACCTTCTGCTTTCGGTTTTTTCCATAAGCCGGTGACTACTCCAGAAACTGTAAGATCTCTTTGATTTGATACGATATCATATTCTGCGTTGAGTGTCTGCGTTTCCACTTTAACATTCCATCTTTTGTCAGCATTACCATCAGTAGTTCAGGTAATAGTCGTTTCTTTATATTTACCATCCATTTGTTCATAGATTTGGATGTTATCTATCGTTGCGCCTATAGATTCATTGGAACATTCTCCCAAAAGATAGAAATAATAACTAACATTTAATTTAAGTATTTTCTTTCAATTGTCAATAGATAGGTTACCTCAATCAAAAAGCGTAGGAAGGTCGTTAGCTGTGATCTGGATGTCTTGATCTTTTAGTTGAATATTAAGTTTTTTGACAAGAATCTCTTGATTGACCGTATTCACGTTGAGATTATTGATGAACCATTCCTTACTCTTTTCAAGATCATTATTTTCTTGTATTTTGATCATGGATTCCTGTAGATTACCATTACTCAAGACATTTGTTCATCCAAGGGCTGTCATAGAAAATCTTCTTCCCCTATTATCATTCAGTCTATAAAATCCTGTAAATCCGACGAGGTTGTTGACTGGGGTACGATGTAATCTTGAAGAATTTTGTATATTATTTTTTAATGTTGTTTTGTAATTATTGTTCAATGGGTATGCTGTGCGATTGTCAGGTCAGAGAAGGCTTGTATAATATGTTCTTTCCCATGGGACTTGATTTCCATCATTATATCCATCAGTAAAATAGAATGTATATGAGAAGATTGCTTTGCACTTATCTACGATAAACGCTTTGTCATATTGAGTTAATGATGAGTTATTGATAAGTGCTTTGAATATTCCAAGCTCTGACCCTGCAGTAGCATCATTGTAACTATTACTTTTTTCAAAAATTTCTTTGAGTTTGTTGAATGCTTCTTCATAGTTTTCTTCATCAATAAATCCATCCAAGCTATCATTTAATGTAGGTAGTATAAATTCTTTATATAATGAATTTTCATATGTATATTCAAAAACTGAAAGTTGTTTTTCAACACCTAGCGTAAATACATTTTTTAGTCTATCATCTACTTCAAGCAGTTGCTCTGTTGATGAAGAAAGCACTTCGTAATAGTCTTTTCCCTCTATCTGTACTATAGTTTCTAGTGGTGCTTCTTTTTCGATAATATAGTCTATTTGGAGTTTGTTAGTTGGTGTGGTGTTATTGTATGATGTTAAGGATACCTCACCATCAATAGTTTCTTTGAAGGTCAAGGTACCGATATTGACTTTTATACCTTGAAGTCCGGCAGGAATGTTATTTTCATTTTCTTTTAATGAACCGTCATTTTCGAAGAAGTCGAGAATTTTGGTTGAATATGGTTTGAGATTACTATCACTTTCTACAAATGTTTGAATTTGTTGTTTATCCATATCTTTGAAATATTCTTCCTTTGCTATTTCTTTGACAGTTTCTGGAGCGTTGCCGGTAGTGCTAGAAAGTTTTGTCATCTTGCCGGATACATCATCTCCAAGAATCAAGAATGTTTCTACTTTGTCTCTTTTGATGTTGCGTGCTACACGGATGGGAGCGCTTCCAATAATTAGTTTATTTGTCGCTTCATCAAACGTGAATCCACTCTGAACAAGGAGGTCGGTATTATAATAGACGTTCATATATTTTAATGGATTTACCGTGATGATCTTTCCGTCAGGTGTGTATTTATTCCCAGTGATGACGATTTTATTATCTTCTATAGTTATGTTCAATAATTTTTCATTTGGATTGAGTTGTGTTTCGAGGAATATTCTCAAAGTCTCAATATCTTCGGTTTCCAAAAGTTCTTCATGATATTCCGCACCGATACCGGTTTCGATGTTACTATAATTTCTGCGTCATTTACCGAAAGCATCTTCTACATAAGAAGATTTCCATGTGGAAAATTGTGTCATACCTACAACCATACCGGTAGCCGCTCATAAAATAGTTCCTATAACAGGAGATACTACGGTACCTATTCATCATCCTGCAGCAGTCCACATGATGATATTTGATATACTTGTCTTGAGTCAGAATTTGGTTAATTTAACTTTATTGGTAAGCTGTTCATATGATTTTTGTTCGATTGCATTTTCATGGAAAGCATCGATAAAGGTAGTATACATATAGTGCAAAATAGCTTGTTTCATTTGTGAATCTGTTTCGTTTTTGATGAGATCAAAGATTCATGCAAGTTCCATTTCATTGGCTATTTTTTTGATCATATCATAGAGGAACTCTTTGTTTTCAGCAACGTCAGGATTACTTTCTGTAAGTGAAGAAACACGTGATTCCATTCCACTCTTAAATGTGTTTTTGTCTTCATAGAGAGCTAATGCTCCATCAGTCAATCCTAAAGTCTTTTTCATAATACTGTCATAGTATCTTGCTTTCTGTTCGATACCTGCAGGAAAATCTCTTTCAAAGAAGAGTCCTACATACAAACCAAGATTCTTGAGTGTAGAAAAATTCAATCATCCTTCGATGCCGATTCTGTTGACAGGAATAGGTTGTTTGGTTACCAGTCTTTTTGTGTTTTTTTCATTGATTTGCCATGCTTTTCCTCCACTGATATCAAAATTGAATCCCACTCATCATGAGAAAAGTGACTTGAGATCAACGCTTGTAGCAATATTAGCAAAAAATTTATTTCATAAGTCATCATCAAATTTTTCAAAATGAAGTCCAGCTCACAAAATAGGTTTCCCATGCTCTCATAATCATAATCCAATTGTTGGGACAAATCTTTCTGCGATGAATCCTGTCAATGCTTCATGGATTTTTTTTTCGTTGATGGTGCCATCAGGTCTATAAAAACTATATTTGATACCTCCTATGGTAGCTCATTCAAAAATCCCTGCAAGCGTTCTGACTGCATCTGAACCGAGTTTGAGATAAATGAGATCAGTTACAAGATTGATGACTTTGAACGTATTGTATATACATGTGTTTCTTACTTCCGTAAGCATATCTTTATTAAATTCTTTTTGAAGATTACTCTCACTGATAAATGTATCCAAAGATTTCTGGGTAGTATTCTCAACCGTATTTTTGATCCCAGGTTCCAGATCTGCTGCATATGGATTATCTTCTATATTTCCGTTCCCAGATTTGATGTTTTCATAGATAGTATTGTCAAAGGTAAACATCTGTTTAATCGCTTGCGCATTAGTTTGTGCATGTTGTTGAATCACTTCTTTATCCAAGAATAGCCGAGAAAGATCTTTTCCTTCGTTGAGTTGATCAGCAAGTGATTTGATAAATTCTTTGATGTCAGCAGCACCACTGACTTTTATTTCTTCGTTTGCTTCGTTGATGTATATTCCTTCTTTCATAAATTCTGTAAATGCTTCCATGGTAATTTGTCCATCATTTGCTGTATGTGTGCTAATAAAACGAGAAATAGCATCCCTAAGCAAGTCGTTTTCTGTTTCATTGGCAGCGGCGTTCAAAAGTCTAACAATAAGATCGGAGGTTTTTTGTCCATCTACGATAATCTTTTCTTCTTCAGGATCATGGTCGATATTTTTCCATTCTGTGTCAGCATAAAGGAGAAAATTGGTATACATTTGTCCGCCCATCACGCTTCAGGTATCTCTGCGTTTTTTGTGTTCCTTATCTTTTTTTGGTATGTCTGTGCTGTTGACGACACCATCACTATCGAAGTCACAAAGGAAAAGGAAGACATCCTTTGAATCGATATGGTTAAGTAATACATTGTTGTTCCATGCTGCTGTATAATCGAGATTTTTTGCTGCGTCTCAGACATCAGCAAGTCTTTGTAAAGCATCTCGGAATGCTGTATCTTGTTCGTTTTCTATTGCAGTTACGATAATATCTGCGATTTTGTCTGTTTCTCCAAAGATTCCTTTGGTCTTATATTTTTTTGTTTTGATAAAACGTTCCTTGAATTCTGATTTGAATAGATTCTTGAAAATCTTTTTGTTAAAATTTCAATCTTCATCAGTAGCTTCGTAGACAAGATCCAAAAGGTTTGCATCAGAAGTATCCAAGGGATCGAACATTTCATCAATGATTTCGGTGAGATCATCTCGATTGATTCCTCTGATGTTGTTTTTTTTGAATACATCTTCTGTGTCTGAATTCAAAATTCCTAGGATTGCAGTATTTTTGTCGCTATTGTTGTTTCTATAACGATTGACGATTCCGGCATTTTTTAATTCCTTATTGCTAATGGTATTATCGTTGTTTTTATCAAATTCTAAATAGCTATATGATTCTATTCTTGTAGCTTGGACATTTGTAGGATCGATATAATGTTCCATCTCTTCTTCGTAGGAAAGTTTTTCCTGTCCTGGAATTTGTTCGTTTTGTTCGTATTGGCTATCAGATCATCATTCGATAGTT
>CAZBQE010000010.1:19982-22697 GCA_964494005.1 uncultured Candidatus Peribacteria bacterium
TTGTACTGCCTTGTCATGAGATTGACATGAATACCGTGTTCTCAAAATAAAAGTTATCCATGAGACACAATTCTACACGCGTATAGTGTGAGAATGATGTCAAATGTATATCGGTACTTGCGATACACATATAATAGTACTCAGAAAAAAATATTTGCCCAATTTCTGTCTGATTTGGAGTACTTTTACCTACCGTTATTGTAAAAATATGATATAATATGGTAAATAAAGAAGGGAATAGGGAAAATAGAAGACGAGAAAAAAAGTCAGATAATATATTTTTTTAGAAAAAAAAGCGATCGGTGATCACTTTACTGTATTATTTTTTTTATTTTTTTGCTATCAGTTATGAACTAATGACTATGAACTATATTCTTAGCCACGAACGGGAATTGAACCCGTGGCCTCACCCTTACCATGGGTGCGCTCTACCAGCTGAGCTATCGCGGCGTATCAATATGTTTTATTAGGTCAAATGCTTATAAAAAAAACATATCAAAAATCAACAATTTATAAAAAAACGTTACCGAAGTAACGTCTTTTTTATTATGAAAATATTTTTTTAAAAGAATCTACTGAGATCTTCAAGAAGTTTTCCTGTGCTAATATCTATAGATGTATCTTCATCTTCTCCAGTAGCAGATCAATGAGTTTCATCTTCTTCTTGTTCTGATGTAAATGATGGATCAAAGAATCTACTGAGATCTTGGAGTAATGCTTTGGTTGCATTACTAATAGCTTGTGCAGGATTACTAATAATAACAGGTATAGTTTGTGTGTTTGTTGTCGCTGCAGCATGAGTTGTTAATTCACTTCTTTGTATTAATTCAAGATTATTTTGGATGTAGGAAAAGGCATCAAGAGCAAAGGAAAGCATTATTCTTGGTCATGTAGGCATAAGCCCAATGTTTTGGATGTGAATAACATGATTGGTTCGTCGATCGATAGAAGAAGTAAGTGGAATATTATATTTTCCATTATATAGTATTCTAGAAAGCACAGTAGCAAATTCTTTTTTATTTACATATTTGTTAGGTTCAAAACTTCTTTTTGTATCCAATCCATTTTTATGTAGTCCCATGATGTTAAGTTGGCATGCATTGATGATAGCCTGTTGTTCACTTGTTGAAAGTTTTGTGATGTCAGAGAATGTACATGACATATTTTCATTTGGAGTAAGTCCAAGAACTTTCTGAGCAAAGGTGCTTGCGAGTTGAGCTAATACTTTTCTTGTAAGTGCTGTATCTTTGAATTCTGTTGTTGTGCTTGTTTCTGCTGATCCATGTGAAGGTTGTTGTGGTGGAGTTCAACATGTTCCATCATAATAGCTTGGTGAAAAATCACCATCAGGACAATTATCAGGATATAATGGAGTACTTCCACCGCCACCTCATCCTCATCCAGAAGGAGGATTGGAACAATTGCTAGTATCTATTGTACATGAAGGAGTACAACTAAGTGTTCCTAAACTATATCCAAAAGTAGAACATGTTTGTTCGTTGAAATTACTACTATCACATTGTTCATCGCCTTCAATAATTCCATTTCCGCATTCTTCTAATGCTGGTGGTGTACAGAGAGTATTTATTCCTTGGTTGTAGAGTATGTCATTAAAAGGAGACATATTGAGAACTGGTCAGTCAAGCATCATAGGTTCAAGTTCATTTACCGCATCTCGGAATTCAATTTCATTGTTTAAAGGTAACATCCCTTGTCGATCTAGTATAGGATCGATAAATGGTGCGGTATGCCAAAATACCTGTGATCACTGCATTTCCGCTATAGCTCATATATAGTAAGGATACGGGAATTGGTCTACAGTAAAGATGTTGCTATTTATTATGTTTCGAGCCAAGTTTCTTGCATCTATTCGCATTCCTTGTATATAATATTCATACGAAGTGCAAAAATCTTCTATAGGAAGTTCTACAGGGAAGAAACTACATGCGCTTGTATCAAAGGTACAATTATTACAACTCAATGTTCCTGTATCATATCATAAATTTTCACAGGATTCTCCATTGAGATTATCGCCATCACATTGTTCATCGTCTTCAATAATATCATTCCCACAGATAGAACATGCAGGATTCTGTTCGGATTGCCATGTACTGCTACCTGCTTTGCTATCAAGGAAAGCGATAAGTTCACTACTCATAGATCATGTATTTCGACAGTTGTAGTCTAATTCTAAGAACGAGAGATTGATAAGTCCGGTAGTGGATTCTGATAGAGTTGTCAGAAGATTTGTTGAAAGAATTAATTGTTGTAGTCCAGTAAGTCCAGCGAGATCGATCGAAGTAAGTAGGTTATCAGAAAGATATACCTTTTGTAGTCCAGTAAGCCCAGTGAGATCGATCCCTGTAAGTTGATTATTAGAAAGATATATCTCTTGTAGTCCAGTAAGCCCAGTGAGATCAATTGAAGTAAGGAGGTTATTAGCAAGAATTAATTGTTGTAGTCCAGTAAGCCCAGTGAGATCGATCCCTGTAAGTTGATTATTAAAAAGAGTTAAATCTTGTAAACTCGTAAGTCCAGAGAGATTGATTGAAGTAAGCTGATTATTTTGAAAGTATACCTTTTGTAAACTAATAAGCCCAACAAGATTAATCCCTGTGATTTGGTTATCATTAAGGTCCAACCTAGTTAAATTAGCAAGTCCAGCGAAAGCTCCACTCTCAATAGAGTTGATGTTGCTATTAGCAAGTTCCAACC
>CAZBQE010000011.1:0-13462 GCA_964494005.1 uncultured Candidatus Peribacteria bacterium
AACTAGCTTTTGTGCGACATTAATGTCGTCATAGAAGCGGTAATGGTACAAAAAGCGACACTACATTGCGTATTTTGTTCCAAAATGGGATGTTTTACGCTATCCCTGTAGCAAGTACGGGGCAGGCTACTTTTTGTCTTATCATTCTAACAAATCATACACTTTCTGCAAGTGTTTATCATCTTTCTATGGAACGATAGAACGATGGATGTATAGAACGATAGGCTAAGTTTCTAGTAATTCGTGTACTTTCTGTAAATGTTTATCATCTACATGGGTATAGATCTGTGTGGTAGTGATTGACGCGTGACCGAGTAATGTTTGTACCGCTCTGATGTCGGCTCATTTTTTTATTAGTGTCGTAGCAAAACTATGTCTGAGGGTGTGTGGTGTTACTTTTTTGTTTATCCCTCATAATTTCGCATATTTTCTGACTATTTCTTCAATACTATTTCTACTCAAATGTTCTCAGAATCCATTTCTTGAAAGACTTATAAACAAGTACGGACTTTCATCTGTCCTTAATTCATTCCATTTTTTCAAGGCGTCGATGGCGTGTTTGGTTGCGAACACGGAGCGGAGTTTCGATCATTTTCCTACAACCGAAAATTGATGAGAATCCAGTTTGATATCTTTTTTTTGAAGAGTTATCAATTCTGTTACTCTTAGTCCTGTTCCGTATAAAAATTGGAGAATTGCGAAATCTCTCATTTTTTGGAGTTCGTTTTTTGTATATTCGAGTGGTGCGGCAAGGATTCTTCCAATTTCTTTGTCATCCAGATAATTCACCTCTCTTGGTGGTGTTTTGGCTAATTCCAATTTATCTGGACTCATACAGTCGATATCGTTTTTCAAAATAAATCTGAAAAATGCTCTGATGGCGACAATGTGGTAGTTGATGGTTTTGACGTTTAGTTTTTTTTTGTGGAGTGCCATTCTGTAGTCGAGGAGCTGCATGCGATTAATTTTGCTGACATCGATGTCACCGACAAATTCGAGGAATCTATTGAGCCACAGGCTGTAGTTTTCTATCGTCTTGGGGCTGACATTTTTTTCATACTGCAAATAATACATGAACTTCTCGAGCAATGCACTGATAGTAGTGGAATATGTTGTATTTGTAAAAAATGCTGTGTTCTGTTTTTTAGAACTCGTCGCTCATAGCTTCTGGTTCGTCTGTAGTTTCTTCAAAGGCATTAGTGTCTGTTGGAACTGAAATCTCTGCTTCATTTACTAATTCTCTTTCATTTGTAATTTCTGTTTCGGAAGCATTGATCAATGTTTCCAATTGTGCAATATATTGATCAAATTGTGCAAAGTATCATTCGAGATTATTTATTTCTTCTCCTTTTGCAATCTTTTCGAGAAGGTCAGTCGCTTTTCTTTCGATATAGAGTCCGTATTTTATGATGGTGTTATTATTCATGCTTTTCCCTGTTTCTCGGAGTTCATTTCATTGAGTTACATAATCAGCAAGTTTACTGAGATCGGTTTCTTCTGAAATTATTTCTTCTGTCTGAATTCATAGATCATTCAATTCTCCGAAATTATTTATTTCTTCTATTGTTCAGCTTGTTTCTTCTCCTGTGATGGTTTCTATTGTCCCTGTAATATCTTCTATTGTTCCTGTGGTTTCTTCTACTTCTTCGCTGGCATGCATTTGTTCGATTTCGTTATTTTTTCCGAATATGTTTCCTAATTCTACTGGATACATAGTTTGTAAGATAAAATAGGTCGTAAATCCTAATGCTGCAAAAAGTACAACAAAGAGTAATGTTTTGACGCTTTTGGTTTTGGTCTGTGGAATTGTTGTTTGAGTCATTGTTTGTACAGGAATTTCTGTTGTTGGAGTTGGTATAGTAAAAGCGGGAGCTGTCATTTGATTAGCTTCAGGTTCTAGGTTTCAGTTTATAGGTTGTTCAATTGCTGGTATTTGTTCTGATGAAGTTTCTTTTGGTATTTCTGTTGGAGTTGTTTCAATTTTTACTTCGAATTTTGGTTCATTTGGTGTTTCTGATCATCCAAGCATGGCTTCGAGATCGAAAGTTTTTGGCGTTTCTATATCTGTTTTTGGTGTAGTATCTATTTTAGCTTCTTCTGCTAATCCGCCTGTACTTGCTTGCGATTGAAGATTATCGATGATGTTCATATCTTCTTGTAATGTTGTAGGTTCTATTATCTTTTGTTGTGGTGTTTCGTTTGGTGTTGTAGCTACTTCTTCTATTGTACTTGATGGTTCTATTTCTTGGATAGGAGTTTCTTCAACTGGTGTTTCTTTGATTTGTGGTATTTTTTCAGTGAGTATTTCTTTTGTTTTTTTAGTTACGGGAGTTTCTGTTGGTGTTTCTATAAAAAGATTTTCGCTAGGTATTTCTGGCATTTCTGCTTTTGGAACGAAAGGGCTTGAAGATATTGGTTCTTCTGCTGTTACTATTGGTTCTTCTGCTGGTGTTTCGACTTGTTGATTTTTTTTATCTTCTGTTTTGAGTCGATCTTTATTTTTTTCCGCTTCCGGTAAATTGAGATCAAGATTGAGATCTATATCGGTAGAAGGTGGAAGGTCTCAGGTAGAAGGCTGTATTTCAGCTGTTGGAGTATTTTCCTCGAGATTGATATCGAGATTTTGATTGTTGTCATCTTGTGTTACAGGAGTAACTGGAGTGGTTGTGTCTGCCATATTAACAAACAAAGGGATAAAAGTTTAAGCGTTCAAACGACATTGTTTAGTCGTTTATTTGTTTGATTGTTTCGCTTATATAGTCCAATTATAGTCTAAATAGTATATTTTGTCAAAAAAGGGCGTATTTGTACCCTAATTTAGTTGACTTTTTGTAAAAATTTATCCTGTGTGTCTACCGAGGACGGCTCATCGGATTTTGATGTGTGGATAGTGAAATTTTATCAATTTTGCTAATTCATTGATCGTAGATCAGGTAGTGGTAATGTCGTCGACAATGAGAATAGTTTCGTTGCCGAGGAGGGTGAGATTGGGAATCAGAGAAAATGCATTTTTTAAATTTTTTAATCTGCCTTCTCTATTGAGACTTGCTTGTGTTTTGGTATGTTTTTTCTTTTTTGCGAGTTCGATTCGTGGGATTCAGGTTACTTCACTCAGTTGTTTTGCTAATATTTTCGACTGATTGTAGCCTTTGATGAAGTGTTCTCTGTATCGATGGGTAGGGATTCGGGTAACAAAAAATTTAGAATTTGGAATTTTTAATTTGCAATTTAAAAGTGTTTGATTTACTTCTATTGCTAGTTTTAGTCTGTCGACGAGGAAGCCGCCGATGTCTTTTTTGTGGAAATATTTGAGTTTCATAATAAGTTTTTTGAGTATTTTGTCGTATCTAAAGGGAATGATAATTCCTTCTAAAACGAATTTTTTTTCTGACCTACAATTCAGACAGACCTTATAATCTGCGGAAAACCTGTGGCATATCGGACAGATTTCTGGATGTGGCTCCAATAATTTTTTGCACATTTTACACAAATATGCTCCTGTTGTTCAACAGATTATACATGTTCTTGGGAATATATAGTTTATCAAGTTCATAAAGTCAGTAAAGTCTAAAATCGCTTGTATTGTATATTAGTAGTTGTAGAAAAAAACTGACAAAGTTAGGAAAAAAACTGTTCAGCTATGCTGAATACATCCTCCTTCAAAAACATTTCTTTCATATTATCCTTCAAAAAATATTTTTGATTGAATAATATGTAGTTCCCAAAACGAATGAATATTCGATTGGGAAAATATGATTGAAGGATGCATAGTTGCTATCACAATAATTCTTCATTACATTTCAGACTTATTTGGATAACAACTATAATTCTCTCAGCCAATCCAGAACCATGGATTGACGTTCGAAAAAACAAAGGTAGGAAAAAATTCCGGCGTATGATAACCTCATTCCGGCGCTAAGTGTTGTAGCCGGAATCTAATAATAAGTTTTATATGAGATTCCGGCCGCAATTCGGGACGCCGGAATGAGGTACATTAGTTTTGACGCCGGAATAACGAATGATATTAGTAACAAAAAAGAAGCCAATTGGCTTCTTTTTGCGAAAGTATGTGTTGTTAAAATATTTATTTTTTGATAATCGCTTCGATCGCTGCGAATCCCATTTCTTCTTTATCATTGATTAAGATATAGAGTTCGTCGCCTGCTTTTCCCTTGAAAAAGGTTACTGCAGCTTGGTTGAGGAAATAATTTTTTCCGTCATCTGTGATTGCTACGAATTTGTTGTCGTCAGTTTTGGAAAGTACTGCTCTGACGTGTTTTCTTTCTACTGGTTGAATCAGTTTGTAGATGAATTTTCCATCTTCGAGTATTTTGAGTTTGAGATAATCTCAAGGTACTAATTTTGTCTTACTTGAATAGTTTAATGGTACTGGGTATTTTTTTTGATCAGCTCCGATCATAAAGTATCCGTCGAATTTCCCTTCTACTACTTCAGCATTTTCTTCTGAATAGGTCTTGAGTTCAGCGTTGTTTCCGTTTTCTTCTTTGATTTCTATGCTGTCTGGATTTTCCGGATCGAATTTTGCCAATTGATTGAGTGTTAGCTTGATTCTTTTCATGTCGTTTTCCATATTTCCCAACATGTTTTGTACGAACTGTACCATGTGTTGATGCTTCTGCATCATTTCGTCTTTGTTGACTTTCTTTGTTGTTGCAGGTTTTACTGTTTTTGGTTCAGCTTTTGTAGCTGGTTTAGTAGCTTTAGGTTCTACTTTAGCTGTTGTTTTCGGTTCTGCCATTTTTGTTTTTGTTTTAAGAAGATAAAGGGAGTAAACGTTTAAATGTTCAAACGTGTAAACGATTTTTTTTGTTTCATCGTTATCAAGTATATGGGTTTTTAGAATTTTTGCAAATTTTTTTTGTATATGTAATTTTTTCTTGTTTTTGAGGATGAAATAACCATATATGATAGTATACATTTTAGATTTTGAATTTTATATTTTAAATTTTGAAATAAAATGAAAAAATTATTGAGCATATTCGCTTTGCTTGTGTTGATGTTTTGAGTGGGTTTTGCCGTCGAAGGGGATTTGCGAGATTGGATGGATAATTTGAGTGATGATATTCCATTCGGATATACTATGAGTCAGAAAATTAGTGTTGATGATATAGATGTTGATAGTATTACCATCAAATCTCCTGTCATAGAGGATGACTTTGACAATAAGATAACCAAATATACGGTAATGTTTTCTGAATATCCTTTGTCTCAGATTTTGGAAAATGCGGTATTGATAGATGAGGCGATGGAGAAGACATTTGAATTTACCACTGTGGGAAATGAAATAACTATGGAACTTACTTCTGCTAATGATGGTATTATTCCAACTAAGGTCTATTATCTTTCTGTTATTCCAAAAGATCAAAATAATATTTTGGGAGAGATTTCCAATGAACTTCGATTTAAACTTGCTACGCAGACGTATGGAGAGGGAACTTATGAAGAAGCTACGCATACCGCTGCTGGTGCAAATATGGCTTTAGCGAATATCACTCATACTATTACCAATAATAGAGCGACGTTGAGATGGACAGCTGTTGATGGATCAGACAAAGTAGATATTTTTCTTTGGAATCCTACGAGTAGTGTATTCGAAAGATTGGCTATAGTCAATATGACTGATGAAACCTATACGTTCACGCTTACAAGAAATGGAGAATATATCGTAAATTTTGTTCCAAATAATGAAGGAACAGAACATCGTTATACGTTTATTGCTGATGGTATTGTTGCTACGACAACGACTACACCAAGTACTCCTGTTATAGGACCTATTCCTGCTACATGACCAAAAGAGAATGTTCTTATCGCATTAGCGATAGCTGTGGTAGCATATATAGTATACAGAAGAGTAAGAGCAAAACATTAATTTTCTTAATTTTTAGAAATGTCCAAAAAGACTAGGATTGAATTATTTTTAGAATTAGCAAAACCAGACCAAAATTGAATTTCTAGACGAGTAAAAAAAGATGAATTTAGAGGAGAATATTCAGATCTCTATTTTGAAAATTGATGTTCTTGGGGAAGGTCTGATGGAAATTTAGCAAAGCAATACATTATTGAATACGAAAAATCTCTTACTCCTTGAAATAGAGTTGATGCAATTAGATTAAATGGTTTCAATAAATGAGAAAAATGGACTCAAAACATAAAAGCAGACATTAAGAAACATTATAAAGATAAAAGATGTGTGATTTTAGATACTTCTGGACCTGAAGTAGATCACAAAAATTGATGGAAAAATGATTTATCTGTTATGAATTCTAGCACACAAAAACTAGAAGATTTTCAACCACTTAGTAAGGCTGCAAATGATGCAAAAAGACAACATTGTAAGATTTGTATGAGAACAGGAGAAAGATTTGATGATAAAAAGCTATGATACCCAATTTCATATACAGAATGAGGGAAAGCCCACAATTGAAGACCAAATGGGTGTATTTGATGCTTTCGATACGATCCAATAGATTTTAGAAAACATTTAAAAGGAAAATAATCTTGATTTTGAAAAATATTTGCATACTATAGTTCAATGTGTATATTATCTGTGTTATTTTTAGTTATTTATCAAATAGACATGAAAAAGTACCTTGGCATATTTGTGTTGGTTGTAGCTATGATCTTTTTTGTAGGCTGTGATAAACATACGACAATTCTTGAAATAATAGATGATGATAATTTATCCACGGAAAATGAAGCGAATATATCATTTGATTCATCTGATGCTGTTGATTGTGATAATTTGGAAAAGACTAGTAAAGGTCTTGTTTCCAAGGATGCTTGTTTTCGAGATAATGCAATAAAAACAAAGAATTATGTTTTTTGTGGAAAGATAGAGAATCCGTTTACTAGATATTCATGTTATGCTTGATTAGCAAATGATTTGCAAGATATCTCACTCTGTTCATATATAGAAGATGAAATTATTAGATTTACCTGTGAAGAACAATTTACGGAATAAGATATAGTAATTTATGTTTTTTTCTTGTTTTTTTTATAATCTTTATTTTTGGTATTTTACCAAAATAGCTTATATATTCCTGCAGTAATAAGTGTTGTCAATCGTCCTATGATTTCCATGAATATTTTTGTTCAATGCTTCTTTTTCGTTTGTTTTATTATAATTTTCCATTGGTTGTCTGATACTATCTGTTGGCCTAATTTCTGTTCTATGGAAAAAATTTCTTCTCTGATGGCTTTCGCGTTTGTCAGATAATTTTTGTGTTCAGCTTCAATGACGATTTTGATGCCTTTTGTATCTTGGATAGCAGGATTATTGTGTTGTGTTTTAGCAACTTGATATCGGATAGTATCGTAAAGAAAAATCAGATTTTCATGGATTCTTTTGTGTTTTTTGATAATCTTGCGATGGATAAAAGCCAAGAAACATATCACTACTATATATCCTAGGATTACGAGCAAAAGTATTTCCGCTTCTGGTTCTGCTCGTCCGCTGATATTTGCCATGATGTGGACGATTTTGCTTCGAAAGAGATTGAGGCTTTCCATAAAATATGATTAAGAATTAAGAATTAAGATATTGTCTTATTATGGATTATTGTAATGTATCATATGTTTGTTTTAATGATTTTTTGATTATTTATTTTTTACTATTTGTTTTTTATTGTTTTTTCCAGGTGTATTTGATGATTTGATTTTCTTGTGCGACTACTGGAATGAAGTTTCTTCGAAATATGGGAATTTTGTGGTTGATACATCGCTGGTTTCGTGTTTTCTTCTTGTAGGTATCGCTTTTGCGTGGGAATCTTTTCACTGTTATTGTATCTATTTTTTTTTCGCTATCAACTGTTTTTTCCCAGAATCCCTTGGGTGCTGAGATAATATAAATATTTCCGTGTGACTTGAATATGTAGGTGTTGTTGAAATATTTGTAGCCACTTTCGCTGTTCGTTAGAAATTTCGTCAATTCCTTCAAAAGAGGAGTCGTGACATTATTGGAGATATGAAGTTTTTTCATCACCTGTATCATGAGTTCATTTGTGATTTTGTTGGAATCAATCATCCGTTGATAGGCGAATGTGGCTTTTCGATGTGGGGATTTTTTGATAGTATAGAGTGTTCATCATTTAGAATTTAGCGTTCAGTTTTGGCTGTAAGACTTGGTGTCGGAACTAGAATATAGATTTTTTTTCTTATTTGCTTCTTCCAATGATGTATAAATATTTTTCATGCTTTCGATAAATGAATTTGTGGTTTTTGTTTGTTTGTTTGCTAGTTTGTAGAGTTCAGGAAATACCTTGTTTCTCAATTTATTTCTTAGACTTGTTGTATCATCTTTATTCGTCGGGTCGGTAACAAAAGGGATTTTATATATTTTGCAGAGGTCAAAAACCTCATCTTTTGTTCGTTGTAAAATTGGCCTAAATACCTGAATGTCTCACAATAGATGATGTGGTTCGTTTGTTTGCATAGCGATGAATCCGTTGAGATTTGCTCCGCGCAGGAGATTGAGGAACGTGCTTTCTATGCGATCTGTGAGATTGTGTCAGAAAATAATTTTTTTTATTCAGAATTTTTTTGCGTATTTTTTGAATTCTCCGTACCTCCATTTTCTGAGTTCTGCTTCTGTTTTTTTTCCTCATTTTTTTCTTTTGACGATGATGAGCTGTGTTTTCTCAAAGAATTCTTTTACAAAAATTTCATCTTGTGTATTCCCTATTCTGGTTCAATGGTTACAATGAATAAAAAACAGGTTGTCTATATTATATTTTTCTTGTACAAAAAAATTGTATAGCAAACATGCAGTTAATATGCTATCTGCACCTCCACTTACTGCTACAAGAATTTTTTCGTTTGTTTGTATCTGATGTTTTAGTATTTTTTCTTTTTCGTATAGAGCTTCCATACGTGGAGCGATGGTTTGGATCGTGTGTGTTGAACGTTTTTTTTCTGTTGTTTTTTTCTTGATCATATGATTTGAAAAAATCTTACAAAACTTTATACTTATATTGCTTTTATACCTTTATGCTTTTTACAGTCAAATGAAAGATTCACCCCCAAATGCGGGTAAACGTATCGAGGACAAGGTCTTCAAACTAAAAATCGCTGATCTTTTGAATGAAGCAGGAAAAGCGGATACTATCAATTTTGAAAAGAAGTTTTCTGATCAATTACCTCATCTTACTGAAGATGGTATGGCAGGAAGTTTCACCGTTCAATCGTTGGATGAGGCATCCTTGTTGGGAACGCTTACGGATATTACTGCTACATTCCATGAAACTTGTGAAAGCTGTGGTAAAGAATTTGTTAGGTCTGTAGAAATTCCTTCATATACTGCTAGATTTGTCTTTGACAAAGATGTTTCTGAAGATGAAAAAACTCAATCTGAAGAAGCGCTTCTTTTTATCAATCCCAAAGATGAAACTATCAATATCGAGGATATGGTTGTTCAAGCTATCTTACTTAATGATCCTTTTGTTAAACGTTGTTCTGCGTGTACTAAGCGTTTGGAAAAAATCGGAGATGATGAAGAAGATCTTGGTGAGTTTACTTCAATGTGAAATATAACGTTCAGTTAATTATCATATCTTTGGATTTTTCGTTTTTAAAACTTCAATTTATTTTCGCTGCGCTGTGCTTTGTTTTTGGTAGACGTTCGCGTATTTTTGCGCAGTAAACGCCAGTAAACAAAAATATTTTTGTATTGTTATATATATTTGTTGTTGTTTTTTTGTTAGTGTTTTCTCTAAAAAGTTGTAATTTGGGTCTATTTTCATATATTTTTTTGGTTTATATTTTTTTGTAGTTTCAAATGCGTAAATTGTTCGTTGTCATTACAGCTATACTTATATTTTTTGTATGATATTCTTTTGCAGATTCTTTTGCTCAAAAATATATTTCTGCTTTGGATAGAGTGACTTCATCTTTGTCGGTAGAAGCGAAACAGTCGTATTATAGTAAAGTTTTATCTTTGCTTACCTTTTATGCCTATACTTTTGCTGAGGATATTACTTTTTCTAATGATATTTCTTTGCTGAAAAATTATGTGGATGCAAAAATCAAAGAGTTAGATTCTGAGCAAGAAACATCCATAGAATATATTGCTTCGTCTATGAATCTTCCTAATGTTGATATCCAGAAAGTAAGAAATGTCCGACTTGATTTACATAATACTGAAAGAAACAATCAAGGACTTCCTTATTTGAAATATAGTTCTGATCTTGAATGAACCGCAACAACTTGGGCGACCTATTTAGCCGGTATGGGGAGAACCACTCATAGAAGAAAGAATACGGATAGCTATTATTCTTATTTTAGTATCAAAAATCGATTTTTGGATCAAGGAATTCAATTTGTTGGCAAAGAAGTCGGCGGAGTAACATTATTTACGGAAAATATCTGACGAGGGTATTACAATTGTACTTCGTCTGATTGTACTGATGCACTCATTAAAGCTATAACTACTTCTCGGGATTTTTTTATGAGAGAAAAATATAGATCTTATAAACCACATTACAATGCTATTATAGGCAAACAATTCACTACTCTTGGACTTGGTGTGGCTTTGGTCGGAAAAAAATATTATCTTGTCAGTCATTATACTCAAGATTTGGAGTAGTATTTCTCGTTTTTTTGTTGCTATCTCTCTTTTTACTATACGTTTTGGTATGTCGGTTTTTCCTTCTTTAGCCTCTTTTTATTTGCTCGTTTTATAGTTAGGTTCGTGACAATTATCAGGTATCAAAAAGATTTTTTCAATCGTTTCTTCTCTATTTTTTTATAAAAAAAGCTGTCTTTTGTAGACAGTTTTTTATATGGGGCGAACGACGGGGCTCGAACCCGCGACATCCTGAGTCACAGTCAGGCGCTCTACCAACTGAGCTACGATCGCCATAATTGGCGGGTATTACTCTATATTTTTCTCTATAAATTGCAAGGAAAAAATATAGTATATTTGATCATGATACTGCACTTTTTTTTGTAAAATAGTATCAAATATATATTCCTTATTTTTCTCAAAAATACATATAATCACTGATTTTCTTTTTGTATTCTCTTTTTTCTCCTTTTGGACTGGTATTTTTCGAATAGATATATAGATGTTCGTCTATTTTTTCGGAAGTAGACATCAGCTTGTCTTGCAAGTAGACAGGTGATACATACACTTAAAAATGAATATTTTATTTTTTTGATTGGATAGTTTTTTTATGGAAATTATTATCGATACAACGGCTTGTGATCAGAGATTTGATAGATTTCTCAGAAAACGATTTAAAAAGTATCCGCAGATACGTCTTGCAGATATTTATCGTATTGTCAGAATAGGGTCAGCGAAGGTTAATGGAAAAAAAGTCAAAGAGCAATATAGGCTTCAGGAAGGTGATATTGTGACGATTGATGATCATGTGGAATTGTGATCTGAAGATATGTCTTTGTTAGTCTGACAAAAGGAGCGTAAATTGGAAAAGGTAGATATCAAGAAACTGAAACAACAGATTCTGTATGAAGATGATCGTCGGGTTGTTTTTGATAAGCCTGCTGGTGTGTCTATGCATCCTGGCAATAAGCATCGAAATGATTTGTCTATGAACGATTATCTCGAAAAATATACGGAAGCACACAAAACAGATACGTTCAAACCTTCTTTTGGTTATAGATTGGATAAGGATACTTCCGGTGTTTTGATTTGAGCGAAAACGTATGAAGCATTACAATATATCAATAATATTATCAGGGAAAGAACTATTGATAAATATTATCTGACTTTTGTTGCAGGAAAATTTCCTAAACATATGGTGATCGATAAACCTTTGACCAAATCTTATGATAAAAAATTTGACAGATCTTATGTCAAGATTGATTATCGTGAGGGATTGGCTTCCAAGACGGAATGTCGATTGGAGACGTTTTTTATACATCCTTTGCTGGGAGAAGTTTCTTTGGTAAAAGCCAAAATTCATACGTGAAGAATGCATCAGATTAGAATACATTTGGCAACAGAATGATATCCTGTGCTTGGTGATATCGTATATGGTGTTTCTAGTATTAATAGGGTTTTGTATACATCTTTGGGAATTACGAGGCAGTTGTTGCATTGTTGGACATATGCTTTTTTTGATGAATTCACTCAGCAGGATGTTCGTTTTGAATCACCGCTTCCTGGTGATTTTCAGAAGCTGCTTGCCAGCAAAAAATAATTTGATTTTATTACTAAAAAAGCTAAAGTACTATATATTCTTTTACTTTATATATATTTGATATGAAAACATTTTTGTGGACAACATTGTTTCGACTTCTTGTCGTAGTAGGATTCGTATTTTATATGAAGAGTTTTGATGCGGATATGGCTAATGGTGTATGTACATGGCTTGGTGCTACAGAAGTTGCTGTACAAGATACGCTTGCTACTGGTACTGCTGACGTTACGCTTACTGATATCCAAGAGATGTTGACAGATATGCAAACAACACTCAATGATATGGCTGGTGTCGAAGAAACAATTCCTGTCGTAGAAGTTGAATCTGTTGTAGAAGAAACTCCTGAAGTTACTGCTGAATAGTATTCAAGATACAAGATACAAGATTCAAGACATAACATCTTTTATCGCTTATCTTTGCTTATGAAAAAGATTTTTTGGACTTTTATAGTCATGTTTCTTTTGATTTTCCTATTTCGATCGTATGTGAGGCTATTTGATAAATCATTGGGTAGGAAAATTGGTTCTCGATTTGGTATTTCTTGTCCGGTATGCATTACCGGTGATGTAGCTTCTGATCTTACAGATCAATTTGATGCTATACAAACACAACTTGAAGTGATCAATCAAAAACTTGAGCATCCTACACAAAGCGTTGTTGAGGAGACGTCTTTTCAAACAACGACAACAACTAAAGTTGCTCTCTATTATTTCAATCAAAATGAAGATAGTGAACTTCCCATAGAACAGCAGGTCAATATTAATTCTATTTTGCCTGTTTATCGTATGTTCCCTGCAAGTACGAATCTTCTTGTAGATGTAATCAATGAATTACTCAAAGGAAATCTCACAGAAACCGAAAAGAAAACTTGATTTGTTACGGAATTTCCTCATGTAGATTTCAAACTTATTTCTGCTCGTTTGGAAACCGATGGTACTTTGGTATTAGCATTTACTGAGGTTCCAGGATTTACGAGCGGATGATCTGCACGTATGCTGATTTTGTCTAATGTTATCGAAAAAACTGTTCTTCAATTTCCTGGTGTCAAACGTGTAGTCTTTATTCCAGAAACTTTATTCCAACCATAATTTGAATTCAGAATGTAAAATGCAGAATTCAAAAAAATCTATGTATATCATGCAAATAAAAACACTGATGAAATACGCAGTGTTTTTTTTTGTTATATTTTGCTATAAAAGAAATGATGTTATATTTTTTATTCCGCTAAAGCGGGACAAATGCGACCTCAAAAATCCTTAGAGATTTTTTGGGTCTTATTTTGC
>CAZBQE010000011.1:13562-19888 GCA_964494005.1 uncultured Candidatus Peribacteria bacterium
AGCGGGACAAATGCGACCTCAAAAATCCTTAGAGATTTTTTGGGTCTTATTTTGCTATAAAAGAAATGATGTTATATTTTTTATTCCGCTAAAGCGGGACAAATGCGACCTCAAAAATCCTTAGAGATTTTTTGGGTCTTATTTTGCATTTTTAGAGGAAATCAGTATACTTACTGTTAGCTTAAAGCTTCACGCTCAAAGCATAAGGCCTTTATTTTGTATATGAGTTTTTCTATGGTAAAAAAGGCAAAAAATATCAAACAAAATCAACGTGAATTACAGCAAACGGAATCGTTGAAAAAAAAGGCGAATGTTTCCGATGCTTTTCTCGATGAATTACAATGAGCATTCACGAAATTTGATAAGATTACCGAATCCAAAAGGATCGAATTGTATGGAGATCAGAAATATCTGGATCAATTTTGGAAATATTTTACCAAGGAACATCCGAATCTACTCGATAAAATAGATAAAAAAGATTTGCCGGTCTATATTCAGGCACTTGAACATAAAGGATTTAAACTTTCTCGTCTTGTAGATGAAGATGATAGCAAGAAACTTCATGCAGAATTTGCTTCCGAAGATACGGAAGAACATGTAATCAAAAAGAGTCTGGAAGATTTTAAAATTTTTTGTGAAGATAATATCAATAATGTACCTTCTGATGCTTACAATAAGTTTGCTTCTGCTGCTGGATTTGATTCTAATACATTTCAGCTTGACCCTAATGGTAAATGTAAAACGATCGATGATATACTTATTGTCCGAAAAAAATTTATAGAAAAAGAAGGCATTATTTTGGGAAAAACTTCTGTTGAACATGCTGAACGTATTTTATCTCCATTATATAATCCTACAGAAAGGATAATGGTGACTGTGGTTATTTCAAAAATTAGAAAAACTTTTAAAGGAGCGTTGAAAACAGCTTTTGATGCTCAATTTCCGTTGCCGGTGACCGTATTTACTCCATATCAGGATTTGCTTTCTTTTAAGAATGAACGGACACAATTTCTTATCGATCATGAAACAGAAATAGACGAATCTCTGGCGAAAAAACTTGATGCTATTATTGTTACCAATGGCGATATCAAAAATGAGCTTTTCAAAACGGGAAGGACGTTTGATGAAAGTGCATGATTTTCTGAACGGGAACAATATTATAGAACGATATTCAATAAACTTGCTACTCGTCAACTTTTTGAAGAACTCAAAAAATCGGAAGAAAGTGTAGATCAATATATTAATGCGATGGGGAATACGTTCAAAGAATTCCCTCCATACGTCAATGAAATTCTGAAAATATATCCGTTCAATGATAAAGATATATCTGTTTTGGATGTTTCTTTTCATGCTGATCTTGAACAGATAGATAATGAATTATTAGCTTTACAGGAACAATATGCAGCTGCTACGGAAAAAGAAAGAAAGGAATTGAGAAAAAAAATTAAGGAACTCAAACAGCAGAGAGAACAGCGTAGATGGGAAGCGTATATTGCTTTTTTGAGAAGTAAAGATGTAGCATTGGCTGATATTTTTGCTGCCTTGGTACAAAGCAAATTCGATTTTTCTGTACTTACTCCAGAACAACAACAATTGCTTATCGATACGCTTATGAAACATAAGCTTGAAGATACGATAAAAAATAAGGTTCCTGAACTACTTTCGGTGGCTGAAGATGATTTGACGCAATTTATTAATGATCTCTTTGATCTTCAGAAGATGGACATCACTATTCCGACAAGATTAGGTCCTGTACCGTTGAAGTTTCTCAAAAAGGAATTTATGGGAACGATGCGCAAGGAACTTCCTGGTGTCAATGATTTGGAACAACTTAAAAATTTACCACTCAATTTTTTGACACAAATCACGGAAAGCAATGCTTCGTTTTTTGAAGAGACTCCTATTTTTGATTCGCTGTTTACTGATTTTAGTGCAAGAAATGGTACGTTTGCACTTAATGACGCTTACAAAATTAGAATAAAAAAATGAGATAAGGTAGCTGAATGATATCTTTCGCCATATTCTCTTTTGGATGAAAGAAATACAGAAGAAAGTGATGGTAAAGAATTGTATTTGTATTCTGAACCGATTACTTCGCCGAATCAGGAAAGAACTTTAGTTAGTTGGACAGCTGCTAATGGAAAGGATTCTTGAATCCCTGTAGTTATTTTGAACGATCAAGAACAACAAGATTGTGATCTTGAAATCTTAGATAAACAACTCAATCTCAATGGCGAAGCGTTGGGAGCATTATTATTTTGATATGTACTTGGGCAAGAGAGTATACAGGCTGATTTGCCTCCAAAAAAAGAAAAAGAATTTGCTGAGAAACTTGGTAAACTTGATATATATAGAGAAAAGCAGGAAGAACAGGAAGAGGAATCTGAAACATCTGAAGTGTCTGATGAAGATAAAATAGAGCATTCAGAATATGAAACATTTATGAAAGAATGGGAAAATATCGCAGGATATAATTTTCCTGAAGAACATTACAAAGAAAACCATTGATTCGTAGAATGAACGAGATTGTTTATTCCTTTTTTTGAAAGTTCTGTTCCTCCGACGCCTCATACAGGAAATAATATGGCTTGGATGAATATGCATATTATCAATATCAATAAGGATAAAGGTACGTTTACGGTAAAACTTTTGTGAGGTGAAACTAAACTTGGTGCTCATGAATGAATTGAAAAAACATTGCCTATTGGTTCTGCTTCTCTTGATTTTATCAAAGAATGTTTTTGAAATACTATGTACAAAATGCCTGATGTTTCGGCTCATGGGTTCGATGATCGGGTTTCTTTGTTGCAATCTACAAAAGCAGCTGAAGGGCTTGCTGATTCTTTTGGAAAAGTAAAACTTGAAGGAGGAAAATTTAAGTTTGTTACTGGTGATGCTGCAGGTGAAAATGTAGAATATTTTGGATGGTATGAACAGCAGATTGTCGAAGATCCTGATAAAGAACAAGGGGTTTGGGCACTTTTTAAGGTTAATCATCATAGTAATAATACATTTACTCTCAAGGCTGATTTTGTTGATGATAAAGGTCAAAAAGTTGTTTATGAGCGTACTATGGATTATCCGAGTTTTTTGCTTTTTATCAATGAAAAAAAACTTCAGCCCAAGAGTAAAGCTCAAGCTACTGCTATGAAAAAGAATCAAGAGATCAAGGATCAAGAAACTCCCACTACAAAAAAAGCTTTTGGTATTGCACATATTTTCTGATTTTTCAAAAACTCTTTTGGAAAACTTAAAGATGCTTTGAAAAAACATGATGAAGAAAAGACAGAGGATCTTACAGATTTGCTTACGAGCCAAGGACAGTTGTATGGTAAGATAGGAAAATTATTCTCGCCTTTTGGGAAGATATCAAGTTCGTTTGAGAATATGGGAGTAGAATATTTCTCTGACAGGGATAGCAGACTTCGAAAAAAAGTTGAAAAGCGAAAAAAATTCTATGAAGATGCTGATTTTTCACTGCTCTACACTAATCATATCGGTCCTATGCTTACGGGTGGAGTAGTACCTAAACCACATTACAAGGCTGCTGCAATGCTTTTGGCTATGATAGCGAAAGGAAAATGACCGTATAATAGGAATCCGGAATTCGCTGCCAAAGGTATGCGGGTAAATATTCTTATGGGACCTGCACATCAGCAAAGATATCTAGATATGCGTCAGAAACTTATCAGGGAACTTGAACAAGGATCTTCTCAGTATGGTAGTATTTGGACAGATCATAAAAAAAATGAGATTTTGGAATTGGAAATGAAATATATTGTTCATGTCATGGATGGTAGACAACTTGGTATCCAGGATGGTGATAAGACGAAATATTATTTTTATTGAAAATATTCTAAGCAATTTATCGATGAACTTGAGTGATGATACAATAAATTTTTTAGCCAATCTACGGTCGAGGAAGGATTCGGAAAATTAAAAAATTCCAGTTTTGATTTTGCAAGAGCAGAATTTTTTAGATTACTTGGTGATAGACCACAACAAGCTATTCCATTTCTCAAAGTTATGGCCACTAAAGCTGTTTCTGCTAATCAACGAAAAACCTTTGAGATGGCAGTCATGGCGTGAATGTTGTCTGGTGTTTTTTTGACAATGACGATGTCTGATACACAAGGCATGATCAAAAATATTTGCAGAACGAGATGATTTGTCCCTGGTATTTGGGTTAAAAATATCAATCAGCAGACAAAACTTCAAAGGATGCTTGATATTTTTAGTGGATGAAAATTTAGTTCTATGAAATTTGGTCCAAAGTGAAAAGAAAAAACATATCAGCCATGAAAATTTTCTTTCAATGATATATCTGGTGGGACTAAGGATTTTGTAAAATGATTTGAAACGTGGGTGAAACAATGAAATACTTTGGATCAATTGAGTAAATTTTTTGCTTTGACGTGATCTGATCAAACCGGACAAAAAACATTGTTGGATATTTATGCTAATCCAAAAACTTCTGTTGCAGATAAAATTTTGATCAAAGAATTTATTGATAATAGCAATGAAAAAAATGAAGGTCTTGATAATGATGTAAGAAATAATCCGTATGCGCTTAAGTGATCTATCCTTACTAAGAGTCAAAGTGCAGTACATCAGATGCTCAAGGTAGATCAGACGTGATTTGCTGGCAAAGATGGTGATGAAATCCAAACGATGAAATGATTCTTTATTGATATGGCTAATACTATTCCGAAGACAAAAATAGATTGAAAACAGCAAGTAGCATTTTTTCTTGATAAATTCTTCAATCGATTCGATGAAAAATGATTTGCTGGTAATAATGTTTCTATGTTTCTCAAAAGACTTAAACGATGTAAACAACATCCATGACATAAAGAACTTGATCGTATTTTGTATTATTCTGTAGTTGGTCCTGTTTTGGAGAGTTTGGGTCGTGGAACACTTCCTGTTGAATTGGAAAATGCATTAGTAGCTCGAAAGGATTTTTTCAAAAGCAATCTTGATACAATTTTACAATCTAATATCATTACTGATCATTTCTGATGACTTGCATTCAAACAAGATTATGATAGATATGAACCTAAACTTGAGCCTCGAGAACATTGTGTCAATATTCTTGATAGGGATATTAAACAGACGTTCTTGTATGGATTACCTAAGGAAGAAAAACAAAAGTGGGCGCAGAAAGAAAGGGAACTTAGATCTGAGAATTATTTGAATAAGCCATTGTATGAATTAGCGGAAAAACTTGAAAGAAATTTTAGTAAAAGAAATCTTTTTAAAAATTCGGTTGATGATGTTTTGGTGAAAAAACCTTTTTCCAAGGAGATTTCCTCAACTAAAGTTACCTGAGTAAAAATCAAAAATTCTGATGTTGCCGATAAAGTAAAGAGAATCCTTGAAGGTAAACCATTCGATGAAGATGCGTCTGATGATTATATTCCTTTGATGGAAGAGTATGAATATTCAGATTAATTATTTTTTTGCTCCCGGCTATGTCCGGGAGTTTTTTCTTTTGAAAATCAGAATGAATTAACTATATTTATGTTGCATGTTTTTATTGTTGGAAAATTCATGATAGGAAATCGTACGAGAATAGTGCTTTTGACTGCATTCTTTACCTTTGCGTTTAGTATGTTGTTTTTGGCGCTGTTTGAAAATTATGTACAAGCGGAAACGGTTGAACCATCTGATATTCGTATCGTGTCTGTGATTGATATTACTGATGTTTCTCGTATTCTTGATCATGAAATTGTTCCGGGTTTTGGATTGGTTCATGAAAGTGCTCTGGAATTTGATTTTGAAAAAGATGATTCTTTCCAGAAATTTCTTCACGATGAGCATCCTTTTGATGATTTGACTTATACTCCTACAGATTTGCTTCCTATCAATTCCAATTTTACTGCGAACAATGCCAAAGCATTCAAACTTAGAGAAGAAGCTGGCATCCAATTCGCTGATATGGCTCGGCATTTTCGAAATGCGTTTAGTGGTGATAGATTGTGGATAGCGAGTGCATACAGGAGTAGTTGATTACAATCATATATGATAGCTCATTGATGTACTTTGTCTAGATGCGCTAAGGTGGGAACTAGTGAACATCAAGCAGGATTGGCTGTGGATCTCAAGGTGATTACGAAATGATGAAGATGATATTCTTTGGATATAGCGTATCCCAACAAATATTATGATTGGTTCAAAAATAATGCTCATAGATTCTGATTCCACAATACCTATCAAAAAGGTGTAGAGGTTGACGGGAAAATGGCAGAATGATGGCATCGGAGATATCTTTGAGTAGAATTAGCAACAATATTACATGAACAAGATCAAACGTTTGCTGAATA
>CAZBQE010000011.1:19988-21201 GCA_964494005.1 uncultured Candidatus Peribacteria bacterium
TAACAGCTAACAATTTGTGAATAAAAAACATCATTATTTCACTGTTGGTTACATTACATACTTTAATTACTTAATTATTTTATTACATGAAAACTATAAAAAAAGATGATATTCAAGAGAAGTTTGAAGAAGCGCAAAATCAACAAGATGATAAAAAATATCAAGAATTAGAAGCGAGAATAGAACAGCTAGAAAAAGAAAAAAAAGAAATAGAGGAAATTGCAAAAAGGTCTCAGTATGAATACATCAATCTCAAAATGGATTTTGATAGATATCAGAAGCAGATGCAGGAATCTAGCAAAAATATGGAAACTGATGCACTTCTTTTGGTTGTCAAAAAATTTCTTCCTTTCGTTGAAGATTTGAGAAAATCCTTAGAAAATATTACGGATGAACATAAGGATGATCCGCTCGCGAAAGGTGTTCAGATGATTTATGATAAGTTTTTGAAGACCTTAGAAAGTTTACATATCAAAGTTATTATATCTATAGGGTTGGAGCCAGATTCTTTTTTGCATGAACCAGTAAGTATCGAGCCAACGGAAAATAAAAAACTAAAAGGAAAAATTATCAAGGAATTTGAAAGAGGATTTGTGTATGAAAAAGATGGAGATAAGAGAGTTGTTAAACCATCGAAAGTGATTGTAGGACAATAAAAAACAATGATAAATTGGGAATGATAAATGATAAATGTTTGTATTGCTGGAATAGACTATAGTAAAATTGTCATATAATGAGATAATAAAAAAAACAGGTAGTGAAACCTGTAGAAGAGTAATTGCTCAGGACCCCGTAGTCCTACGGGGCACACCTCAGGGCATACTGATTAGTTGTGGCGAGTATATCAAATTCCTTGATAATCAGATAATAAAAAAAACAGGTAGTGAAACCTGTAGAAGAGTAATTGCTCAGGATGGGACTCGAACCCACAAGCCGTAAGGCACACGAACCTCAATCGTGCATGTATACCAATTCCATCACCTGAGCATAATTACTGTATTATTTTAGAAGACCTACAAGCCGTAAGGCACCCCGACGTATCGGGGCATGTATATCAATTCCATCACCTGAGCTTTTTGGTATGGTTTACCATAGTAATTCACAAGCTAAATACAAGATGATTTTATTTTTTTATGTCTTATTATGACTTTATATGATCGTTTGCTTCAGGATTACAAAGAAGCTATGAAAAACAAATTAGAAGCCAAAAAAA
>CAZBQE010000012.1:0-19917 GCA_964494005.1 uncultured Candidatus Peribacteria bacterium
ACGAGCATTCATTGTTTTTCAAATTCTTTGACTCTAAGCTCTTTTTCGGCATTCATTTGTTCAAGAATAGTATCTATATCAGAAACATCTTGCAAAAATTGGGTTGCTGGCCAAAGGGTAACTTTGTTTTTATTTTCCTTATGTTCAAAACTTATTGAATCTTTGAGTTCGATGAGTTCAAGTGTCTCCTCATTGAAATGTAATCTATAGACGAATTTTTCTGTACTGGAAAATATATCCAGAATATCTCCTTTGAATTCAAACATTCCATGTTCTATCTTTGCAACAATTGGTTTATATTGCATATGGAGGAGTTGTTTTTTGAGTGCTTTGAAATTGTATTGTTTTCCCACCTCAAATTGCAGACAGTTTTCTTCAAAAAATCTTTTTTGTCCTAAACCATAAAGTGATGAAGCAGACGCTACAACAATAACATCTTTTCTCGTAAGTAAGGACGCCATAGTCGCGAGTCTATACATCTCGATTTCTTGATTTATCGTTGCTTCCTTTTCGATATATACTCACTGCGTAGGCAAATAACTTTCTGGCTGATAATAATCGAAGTACGAGACAAAATAATGCACGGCGTTGTTCGGGAAAAAATACTTGAATTCTGTCGCAAGCTGCGCAGCCAAAGTTTTATTGTGAGAAATAATTAGCGTAGGTTTTTGCAAATGCTGGATCATATTTGCCATGGTAAAGGTCTTTCCCGTACCCGTAGCTCAGAGGAGGGTAGCCTTATTTTTTCCGCTTTCAAAAAGCTTCTTGATTTCCTCAATAGCTTTGATCTGATCTCCGGCTGGTTTATAGTTTGATTGTAATTGGAACATATAAATAGAATTAAGAATGAAAAATAATAAAGCAAAAAGCAAAAAGCTTTAAGTCGCTTTTTAGAATATATTGCAGCTTTAAGCTTGAAGCTTTGAACTTGAAGCTAATGAAATATAGGAAATTCAGTCCAAAAGTCCACAGAGAAATTGTATTGACATTAAAAATAAAAAATATATAAATATTTTTAGAAAAAAATAGTAAATTTTTAAAACAAAATATTATGAAAACAAAATTTTCAAAAATCAAAGAAGTTATTCGTTCATTCATCGACTGGGTAGTGTATTGGGGATCAATCATATTGGTTATATCAGTGTTTATTCTAGGTGCGATGATGGTAGGAAATATAATTGATAAACACGTGTGGATAGTTTTTTTGGCGGATTTTGTATTCTTCTATCTCTTATGGAAATTATTGGATATAAGCTACAAACGTCAATTAAACCTCAAAAAACGCATATTGATTTGGGTATCTCTTGTATTATTCATCTTTATTGCTTTAGCTACATTAGGGGTGGCTATGGCGACTGAGCAGAGAGTTATAGCTAATGTGATTATCTTTCCTATAGGGTGTTTTACTATACTTGCCGTCTATATGACAAGAAAACGAAACGCCCAATGATGTATTAAAAATATTGCCGTATAGTATTCTATGCGGTTTTTTTTATCGTTCTATTGTTCTAAAATCTATCGTTCCAAAGTCTAGTCTTTAAACTTTTCTTTTAATCTCTTTAATGTTTCTTCTTTCTTTATTTTTCTTGCTACTTCTTTTTCTGCAACTATTTCTTCTCTCGTCTTTTTTATTTTTTCTTCTTCTTCTGGTTCAGCTTTGGCTGTTTTTGACGATTTAGCTTTAGCTAATTTTTCAGCTTCTTCTGGATCCTGTTCGATTTTTACTAGTACTTCTTTTTTTAGTTCTTTATATAAGAAAGGAACAACGAAATTTCCCAAAGCAGTGATTTTCTTTTTGAGTTTGAGATGATGAGGTTCAAGATTTACTCCATAGGTTTCATTGATTTTGCTTATGATATCGTTTTCATCGACTTTGGCATACAAAGTATCTTCAGCGTTTGCTTTTCTTACCAAGACGATACCTTCATCATTATGAAGCTTTATAAAAAGATCTTCCAAATTTGCAGCTTTCTTTTCTCTATCGGTAGCAGCAGCTGTCATTTTTTGAGCAAATTTGTTTCTGTTCATAGAATCAGCCAAGACAGCTATATTTTGAGATAAAAGAACATTTCTAGCAAAGATAGGTTTTACTTTAACAATCTCAAATTTTTCTCCAAGATGTTTGTCGCTTTGCAAGAGGATAACTTCTATCGTCTTGTTTTCTACTTTTCTCTTTGGCATTGGTATATACAAAATAATTAAAAATAAACAAAAAAATTATGCGACCTACTATATACTAATTCCACGAGTGATTTCAAATGAAAATTGCCAGATTTTTTGCAAAATAGAAAAAAAAGGCTATAATTGATATGATTTATATACAAGAGATGATATGGTGGAGTATATCCAAGAACATAAAGATACCTGAATCGAAGCATTGCTTGATCAAAGTAGGCAGGATTTATCTAATTTGAAAAAAGAAATACAAAATGAATGAAATTTGGACATCTCAGAAAAAATTCCTCCTAATCTCAAAAAACTATACAAGAAATTATCAAAAATCCATAACAAAAATGATGTTGCGAATTTGCAGCTTGATCAAAAAGAATTTCGATTTTTTGCGAATCTGTTGGCTGAATATACAGATACGAGAGTGGGGAAAAAATGTACAGAACAGCTTGCTGATGCTTTTGGGGTACAAAGGGGGGAATTATATCTTCGTGAGGAAAATTTCGGTGGATTAAAATTGTTGGTAGTGTGTATTGGTCAGCAAGAAGTTTTTGCTATCAATTATACAGTTACTCAACATACCTATGGTTGTCGAAAATCATGAAATATTCCAATAATCGTAGAATACAGACAAAATAACTGTTATATCAAAGATATCAACAAAAATAAATTACAATGACGATATAGCATCATGCCTGATGGTAATCTTTTGCCGGTAACGCAAAATGGAGTATACAATAATTATACCAAATATTTTTGGGATCTTTCGTTTTCTCAAGATGCTGATGGGAAATTTAAGATGAATAGATATACTAGTCCAGAAAAAATGTTGGAATCTCTCTATCAAAAAAGGAAAGAAGATATTAATCGAATCGATGAAGTAAAAAGTATGCAAGATATGGGATATGTGTTTGAACGAGATGATTATGAAAGAACAGTGTATATAAAAAAAGAAGATAAAAAGTCCAAAAAATCTGAGTCTTTGCTTACATACGCAGACAACAAGGAGTTTTTGAAACGATTGAATAACGCACAAAAAGAGATAGATGAGGTAATCAAAAAAAGTGATAAACAAAAAGAAGATTTTAGTGGTTTTTATAAAAAGTATTTTAATGATAATGGTACATATCAATGAAATTTTAGATATATGTTACTCAGAGAGTGAGAAACTACCTTTACATTGGTAGATACAGAAAATAGGAAAAAGAGTATTACATTAAGTCCAATTTCTCTGTTTGATGAAAAAGATCGTATGCTTACCGACAAAGATATTGATACAATCATAGATCAATATGAAGCAAAACAGATATATCTCAAGTTTATAGCGAAGAATAACAAACAAAACGTAGTAAATATTCAAGGAAAACATATGGATAATACATATTATGTAGGATATCCTTTTATGTATGAATGATATGCTATTTCTTTGGAAACAAGTAGTTTGACAAAATGGAAATATGCTTTAGTAATCCGTGGACAGGAGAGTGATGTCTATATATGAACAGTATATCTTGACAATACGATGAATGCTTCAGATATAGAAAGTCAGATAGATAAATTTATAAAATAAAAAAAACGGCTAGAATAGCCGTTTTTTATTGTATTGATTGAGAAAGATTATTCTGGTAATCAAGGGGATTGGATAAATACTTCTTTGATTTGGATGCCAGCTTTGAGTAAGATGTCTTGTAAAACTGTTTGTGCATTGTTTTTTGCTTCTTCCAATATTCATCATTCTAGGGCATCTTGGATGATCAATTCACTAGCTTTTTCTCTGAGCTGATGTTCCATAGTGATTTCTTTTTGAGTTATTATACCGAGTTTATTTGTTTGGAGTTCTCCTGTCAATGTCACTCAAAATACTTCAGGATCAGAAAGAATTATTGTAATATTTCATTCTTTATCACCAATGATATCATTTTCTGTGAGATTACCTAATATGTATCCTGCACTGACAATACCTTCGACCTCAAGTTTCATAATATCTTTGAAAAGTGCGCTATCGATAATATCATCGACACCTATATTTGGCGTGAGTGTGGTCAGTTCTTGTTCTCCTTCGATAATTTTGGTATAAGTCTTGCTTATGGTTTCAAGTTTGTCGGTACCGCTAAGTTGATTGAGTACAGCAACTGTAGTTTTTTTGATGACAGTCGATCATTTATATTGCAACCATAGCCAAAAACCATATAAAACGACAAGTACGATAAAAATCATAAGAAGATATTTCAACAAACGTTTCATGAAAAAATAATTAAACTATAAAAAATTTGGGAGCAGGTTTTTGTAACTTATAACTTGTAACCTGTAACTATTTAGTTGATATAAGCAATTTTATATGAAAAACAAACTAAAATTCATTAAAATAAACTGGTTTTGGATTACGATTGGACTTCTTGTCACGATACTTATCATATTGGTGGGTCAGAATTGGAATCGTAATATACAACATATACCAGAAATATGTGGAGATAATCAATGTTTTTTGGTTGAATTAGCTAAAACGCCGGAAGAACGTCAAAAAGGATTGATGTATCGTAAATATATGGCGGAAAACAATGGAATGTTGTTTATATTTAATCATTCAGATATCTATAATTTTTGGATGAAAGATACACGTATTCCTTTGGATATACTTTGGATAGATGAAAACTTCAAGATTGTGAAAGTTCTGACAGCAGAACCATGTATTACAGATCCATGTCCTACCTATCAGCCATGAATTCCAGCTACGTACGTTCTCGAAATCAATGCAGGACTTGCAGCCAAATATGGAATTACTGAATGAATGAAGATGAAGTTTGTAAATATTTATTTTTAAGACTCAAAACTTATGGCTCAAAATTATAAATAGAGCTTTAAAATAGTCTCAAACCTTATGCTAACTTTTACATAATAATAGAGTTATTTTGTTGCCAAAAAAACAAAGATTAACTGGTAAAGATGTAATCTTCATTACGAGAAAAAGACAGTATCTCAGTCAGGGGTTGTTTGGTTTTTTTTATGTAAAACAATATCCGAATATAAAGTACAATCAGTTTTCTTGTCATATCACCATCAAATTATCCAAAAGAGCAGTACGTAGACATGTTTTCAAAAGAGCTATTATACAATACGTTCAGCAGCATAAATTGATAACCTATTCTATCAACGATTCATTTTATAAAATATTTATCGTTCTTTCCAAAGACCGCATCCCGGAAATAGAGAAAAAAATTGCAAATTTTGACAAAAAAGATACAATTAGATATATTCAAGAAGAATTCGAAAAGTCACGAAAACGGTTTAATGATAGACTGTATACTAGACGTTGATAAAAAATTACCTACATTATTGAATATTAGAAGTTAGAACTTAGAAGTTAGATATTATTTTAATTAGTTAAAATGAGTGTATGAAATTCTTTAGGAAAATCGTTGATTGAGGATCAAATTTCTTCAAGTCCATCAGATCGGACAATAAGAAACAGATTTTGGAGTTGGAAAAATTGGAAAAAAAGCTTGAAGAACAGAAAAAAGAAGTAAAACCATCATACGCTGCTCAGATGTTCACCAATAGAGCCTTTCTCAAATTTTGGGTAATAGGGGTGATTATTATCTTTGTAGGGATATTTGTTTATCAATCATTGAGTATTATTTATTTGATATTCATGGCCTACATTATTTCTTTGGCTATGGAAGCTATTATAGATTTTTTACAAAAGAAGATTCTGAAACATAGAGGTATTTCTATATTTATCGCTTATTTTTTTATTCTTCTTGTGCTTTTGGGAGCTATGTTATTTGTGATACCATTCTTTTTGGATCAGATTTCTGAAGTAATCATGATGGGAATCAATAACATAAGCAAACGACAAGAGATATTAACAAATAAATCTTTGGTACAGATTATCGAAGATATTCATCGATTGCCAGGAAGTTTCAAATACGGATTATTGGAGTCATTTAGCAATCCTGACGTAGTAGTTGGTGTACAAACGCAGTTACAACAAAATATCAATCAGATAATCAATATGGGAACATCATATGCAAAAAACATCGGAAATGCTGCCGTGAGCGCAGTAGGTACATTTTTTAGTTTCATTACTCAAACATCGATAGTATTGACGCTTTCTGTATTGTTTTCTGTTCAAAAAGAGGCAGTGATGAAATTTATCGCAAAGCTTGGTGGAAGTAAAAAATACAAACTCATCTATATGAAACTTGAAAGAATCTATAAAAAACTCGGTATCCGACTACAAAGCCAATTATTACTCTGTATATTTATCGGATTAGCGATGTATGCTGCTTTGTGGATATTGTCGATATTTGGTATTGATCTTCCGCAGAAATGAGCACTTGCAGCTATCGCAGCATTAACGGAATTTATTCCTTATATAGGACCTATTTTGTGAGGTGCTGTAGCAACATTAGTAGCATTCATTCATTTCGGACGATCTGGTGCTCTTATTGTTGCTAGTGTAGTAATCCTTATTCAATGGCTAGAAAATAATGTATTGATTCCGGTATTGATGAATAAGACGCTTGGTGTCAATCCGGTAGTGATTTTTATCAGTATGATTATTTGAGCATTGATATTGTGATTTGTTGGAGTTTTACTGGCAGTACCCATAGCGGTAATTATCACGCTTATTTTGGAAAAAACGTTTGAAGAATAATAAGCTTCGCGTAATTTACCTTCGGTGTGTAATTCACTTCGTGTAATTTGCTCCCGTTGGTCGCGTAATTAACTTTGTGTAATTACCAATTATGATCAATTGCAATCGTAGGTCTAATTACCTTTATTTACAAATAATTTCATGAAAAAGAAAATTTTGCGATGGTATTATAAACTACTTGGTAAATTAGCTCACGGATATCTTACTAAACACAATCCGCAGATTATTGGTATCAACGGAAGTGTGGGGAAAACTTCGTGCCGTATGATTATCTATCAGACTCTACAGAGATTTATAAAAAATAAATATATCTATACTTCACCGAAAAATTTTAACGGAGAACTTGGAATGTCGCTCTCAATTTTTCAGATAGAGCAATGGGAACCAAATGTTCTTAACTTTGTTACTACGTTTTTCAAAACACTACGAAAAAGATTTTTTGGAAAGAATCCTTATGATATTATTTTGCTAGAATATGGTATCGATCGTCCTGGGGAGATGGACTTTCTCGTAAGTATCGCGAAACCGCATATTGGGGTATTCACGGCTATCGATTCTGTACATTCGGAGCAATTCGGTAATCCGGCGGAGATCGCAAAAGAGGAAATCAAGATGTTGAAGAATACTTTGGAACTAGGATTTCTCAATGCAAATGATGCTTATGCTCTACAACTCAAAGATCAACTTCATATAGATTATCTGACCTACCAGACGGAAGGTAGTGACATCAAAGCAGATATTTATTTCAAGGATGAACTCTATTATCTCGCTGATTTCAAAGGAGGAATCGGTGTGGAATTCCCTTTGTGGATTAAGGAGAAAAAATATCACATCCAAACGAATATTCTTGGAAAAGCAAATTACGGATATATTGGTCTTGGTTTAGCAATAGCGAGTATCTTGGAGTACAAATATGCGAAACTAGAAGCGAGAACTGAGGATCCAATCTTGAAAACTGGTTCGCACGAAAAATTGGAGATGAAATATCAATTGCAGCCAGGAAGATTATCTATTTTCCAAGGAATAGAAAATAGTGTGGTTATTGATTCTACCTATAATGCTTCACCATTGAGTGTCAGGAAAATAATAAATACTGCACATAATATTCAAACGCAATTATTTCCTCAGAGAAAAACGATTCTTGTACTCGGAGATATGAGAGAGCTTGGTGATTTGACAGAACGCGAACATAGAATGATTGCCGGTTATGTCTCTCAAGTTGCAGAAAAAATTATTCTTGTGGGAAAATATATGACCGATTATCTGGCTGATGAATTAGAAAAAATATGATTTGATCCAAACTTAATAGAAAAATTTTATGATGCGAATATCGCCGGTAAATACATTCAAAAATTACTCAAAGAAGCTGGTGATGAATTTCTTGTCGTCTGTAAGTGAAGTCAAAATACGATCTTCCTCGAAGAAGCAGTGAAGCATTTTTTATTGAATCCAGAAGATCAAAAAGAACTTACGAGGCAATCAGATCGATGGTTGAACAAAAAGAAAAAGTATTTTGCATAATTTGAAATTTATAATGTACACTTTGTATATCCTCCTTCAAAAATAATTTTCGTATTTTTGATTGAAGGATACATAATTACTATCTTAATAATTCCTTATTATATGTCGGACTTATTTGGATAGTAATTGAAAGTTGAAAACTTATTTCAGTAATTACGTTTTTAAAATTTCAAATTTCAAATTCAAAATTAGTTTTTCTATTCCTCTTCCTCCTCAGCTTCTGAGGAGTTTTTTATTAATGGCATGAAACGGAAATATTCGAGAAGTTGGAGTCCGGTGAATCTTCCTACAGCGATATTGAGTAAGAAAATCAGTAATAATAATTCAGGGAAAGCTAAGAGTAAATGCTTTAATCCCGTTCGATAAAAGAGTCCATACACAGCAAAAGAAACAATAGCGAACTCAAGTAATGCTATTCGTTGATGTATTTTGGTAAATTTGAAATTATCGTTGAATACTTTGTCGCTGATAATGATCATAAAGATGATAGGTAAGATGATAAGTGATTTGCTAAATATGATAACATCAAAGAGGTTTCGAGAAAAAATCATATTTAACCCAAAGATAACCAAGAGGAGAAAAAAGTAAATCATTACCAGGAGTGAGGTTTTTGCATTATGAAGGAGATAGATTTTTTTGGTAAATGCTCTAACAAGGAGTTTTGCTATCAGTCCGATAGCCAATAAAATACAACTCAAAGGTATACCTATGGTATACAGCGAAATAGCGAATAAGAGTGGAGTATAGATACCAAAGACCGAAAATCCTACCACTTGTCTGAGAATACTTACAACCAGTGCACCCAAAGTAAGTAACAAAAAGAGTCCTATCAAATCTATGGGAAATCCGTTGTAAATAAGGTGATCGATAATATATGAGATAATAAGAAATTTTGACGTTTCTTGGAAAGAAAGTGAAAAAGGAGTAATATATTTTTCTTCTTCATTATTTATTTTATCCAAGGAAAGTGATGAGAGGAAGTTGAGAAGTTTGTCTTTAGGTACCGTATAGAGTTTTTCTATTTCTATGGATTTAATCTGTTTCGCTAAGATTCTTTTGATGAAGTATTTATTGCTATTGGTGACGAGATAGATGGTTTTATCTTGAAGATTGAGTGGGGTAGTGGAGTTGATTTTTCCCAAGAGTTGGAAAAGGATATCGAAGTTGCTGGTATTGATAATTAATATATTTGTTGACTGAATTTCTTCAAGGTTCATATTGATTTTTGCGAGCAATTCCTCTTCAGGGAAACTTTTGCTATCAGCAACAAAAATTTCTTGGAGTAAAGTTCTTTGTTTGTCAAAATTAGCCTGAAATCAGAGATCAAATTCATCTCCTTGTTCACCAATATAGACGATAGTATCTCTATAGTTTACTCCAGGTGTAGGCGCAGCACAATGGGATTGTCCATCACAGGTGGTTGAAGTAAATTGTGCGGAAGTCGTCGAAAAAAGGAAGAGCGTTCCAAGGAGTATGAGTGATGAAATAAGAAATCTTTTCATAAGAAAAAAATAGTCAGATAAATCTTTTGTAGTTAAGTGATTTGGTGGGAGGAGTCAAGGGGATTTGACAGATAAATAATTATGTATATACTTGATATATATAGATTTCATTTATTTTACTCTATTTCCATGCAAAATACCCTATCATCTTCTTTGGAGAACAAGAAATTTGATCATATAGTAGATGTGTTAAAAGAAGCTCTCTTCAATAAGAAGACAGTAGATATTTTTGAATTGACATTTGCATACGATATCAAGGATGGAAAATATTTTAATAGAACATTATTTCAGGATTTTGCATGATTGTCAGAAAAAAACACATGAGAGGAATTGTTCTCCATAACAAATTCATTGTTACATATCAAAAAGATCTATATTCAGCAAGCGAGAAATGAATTGTTGCAATTTCCGAAAATAGAAGGTAAATCAGAGATATTGTTATGAACACTTAATTATATCGAGAAGATTGTAGATTTGACCATTCTTTGACTTCCTTTTGAAATAGAAAAAGCTTGATATGGACTTACTTTGCAACCAAGTGAGGTGGAAAAAAGAGTACAGAAAATGGAAAATATAGAGAAAGAGCTTTTTGGTGGAAATATCAGAGAGAATCCTTTGGAAGTAACCAATTGTTATAGAAATCTCAAAACGAAGATAGAGAAGAAATTACCTACGATGACAGAAGATCAGAAAAAAATATGTTTCAAAGTAGTAAATACTGTTAAGTCATTACCTGCTTTTGTAGATATAGATGGTATATTCAAAAACAGAAAAACAGATACAAGAACGATGAATTATAAAAAAATATTTGAGGAAAATAAGGAATTGTTTGAGAAAAAAATAAGTAGAACTAATTATATTAAGGTATTTGAATTGGTGTTTGCTATGTACGGTATAAAAAAATCAGTAAAGATAGACGAAAGAAATTCTATATATGATGGAGATGATGCTTTGTATGTTCCCCAAAACAAAAATTATGATAATTTATCACTTCAAAAAGTTTTGGTACTTATACAGCATGAGATAGAAAGACATATGTTGAGTTTGGAGAATAATGAAGCGAATGTTGGATGATTTAGATGAGCAAATAATTTGTTTATGGAAGAATGAGCTGCAATGATTATGGAGGGTACCTTACAAGGAAAATCATTGGCAGACTATGGATGAATTTCTATAAGTTTACCGAATTTGCTTGTTTGAGAATTGTTGGATGGAGATGAATATAAAGAATTTTTGGCTATTTTTTCACAAAAGGATATTGATAGAAAAAAAAGGTTATATCCTCTGCATTATAGAGGAGTGCCACATAAAGATACCGTCTATACGAGATGACCTAAAGCGATTATAGAATATCTTACCCAATGATGAGATCCCAAAGATACGTTTATTGGACGTTTACAGGAAAAAGATATAGCTAAAATTCAAGAGAACAAGGATCTCAAATATCCTAAATTGGTTTCAGAAGTAATTATTCAGAAACTCGTCAACAAGAAGATTAATGATAAAGAATTCAAAGAATTTATTGCAGGAAAATATAATTTTTTACAGGAAGATATGGTGAAAGATACAATGAATGATTTTACATCCGATCAAAAGAAAAAATTAATTGAAATACTTCAGATTATAAGAAAATAATTATTTATTATTCGTATATATGGTTTTAAAAAATTTTACCAATCCACGACAGATAATTGCAAGTTTTTTTTGATCTGTTTGATAATACCAGGTTCCTGGAGAAGCATTGATTTCAAGAAGGTATCGTTTTTTGTCGTTTTTGCAGTAAGCAAAATCCATAGAAAATATATTAGTATCGTCAATTTCTAGTTTTTTATATATTTTTTTTGTGAGGGACAATAATTCTTTTGGTATCTGTTTTTTTTCTAAAAGATATTGTTTTCATCCCAATCACACATTGCTTCTAAAATCTCTTTTTTTTGGTATTCTTAATGTTGATTCGATGATTTTTTTACCAGCAAACATAAATCTAACATCATGGGTTGATGTACATATTCATGGATATCATTTACTAAAATCTTTGTATTGTTGTACAATATATAATTCTTCTAATCCATAATATTTTTTCCTTTTTTTCAAAAGTTCTTTGACAGTTGTGAGTAGTATTCATTTACCAGAATTTGCTCTTATAGGTTTTAGTACGATTTTATTTCTAAATCATTTTTGAATTGCTTTGTTTACAAAAAATGTGGATAAGAGTAATGTAAATGGCTGAAATTCTGATGTAAATTTGTAGATTTCAAATTTATCATTACTAATAATCATTATTTTTTTTGATGGGGTTGTTGTTATGTTTTTGAATGTATGATATTTATAATAAGCTCCCATTCATTTTCTATTTCGTATAATATCAGGTATATATTTTTTCTTGATTATTTTGTTTTTTCACTGCGCATCAAAAATATTGTACTCTTTAAAATATTGTTTTTTGTCGTTGAAATTATTGATGCTTACCCTAACTAATTCTATATTGTATTTTTGAAAATATTTTTGCATAAAAAATCTTGTCCCATAAATATCTGTTCATGAAAATAAATGGTGATATCAGGTATCTATAGCTATCTTAAGCATGTTTATATTATATAATCTAAATCTTGTATTTTACATTTACCTTTGTACATTTTATCTGGTTTGTTTCCTTGTGCTATTCGATTATTTATTTTGGTGAATCCATCGAGATAGATTTTGTCTTTGAGATATCCGATTCCGGTTTGAGAAGTATCGATGATGCCTCTTTTGGATCTGATAATAGTTTTGAATAATCCCTCCAAAGATCTTTCTGGGTAGGTAAATCTAAGATATTCAGCAGCCTTACTGAAATTAAATTTTAGTAATTCATGAGTGATGACATATTTTTTATAGAGAGAAATTTTTTCGTAATCATCAGGTAAAACTTGATTACCGTTCCAGATAGCCAATCATTCTTCTTCCTGTTGATAAAAAGCTGTTCATGATTTGAATATATTTCGTCAGGATTTACTTCCATTGAGATATCTTACAAGGTGAGTGTCGATTTCATGAGCAAGTGTTGCGCGAAGTCATTCTTCTTTAAATTTCGCTGATTTGGAAATACTGATTTTGATTTCTTTTCCCATGATGACAGAAATTCTAGAAAAGGTATCATAAGAAAAGATAATATCGACACCATAAATTTTTTTTTGTGTGAGATATTTTTCTATTTCTTTTTCTATTTCTGAGAGCTTGAGTTGTTTTCCTAAAACGCTTTTTTGAATACCAAATTCATGTCTATCCAATACTTTATTTTTCGATATTTTCAATAATTCATTATCAAACTCGCCAAATAGTTTGGTATTGTACAAAGCTATATTATCAAAATCTTGCTGTGTATATGCTAATATTAGTTTTCTTCTGAGTTCCAATTCTTCTAGTTTTTCTCCAAAAAGCTTTTTGAATGGACTTTTTAGCTTTTCCAATTGTATCTGTAAAAATTCTATCTCTTTGGCAGTTGCTATAAGTTTTTCTTCTTTTGGTCGTTTATATTTAAACACCGGATTATATTTTCCATTCATTGAGATGAAAGTATCAAGCTCGCTGAAATAATTGACTGGTCTTAGTCTTGTAGAGAGATTGAGTCTCTTGTTGAGCTGAGCGATTTTTTGGTCTATAGTATGTAATTGTTGTTGTTCCAGGGGCATGATGTATTTTGGATTGACGATATCTATACTATCTTGTGCTTTGTGAATCGGTTTGATAAGATACGTGCTTGCTGTCTTATTTCCCAAAATAATAACATTGTCCTTGAGACTTTCGCCGATAGAGAATTTGTTTTTTTTGAGCGTAATATCATTTTGATAGAGATCTATATATCGTTCGTGTTTGTTTTCTTTGATAAGATCAAAAAGTTTTGGAGACATATAATTCCCTGATTTATTTAGATCTACTTCTATAACGACATCGATACGTTCTTCTTCTTCTTTTGAGTTTTCCATATTGCGAGAGATAAAGAAGTTTGCTGGTGAGGAGATCAGATTTTTCTTCGCTAAAGAGACTTTTGGCTATTTCCACTCATTTTTCTGGATCGATAATTTTGAGATCTGAGAGTTTATCTAAAACTTTTTGTAATTTAGTATTGCTGACTTTTTGTACTTCTAGACCCGCTCTTGCATTGATTTCCAATAATTTCGGACCCTCATTCGTGATCACCCGATCAAGTGCGAGATATCAGAGATTGACGAAATACTGTACTTTCGACGACAAAAATAAGATATCATTTCGATAGGGGATTTTTTTACCTTGAAAATGTGCGAATTTTTTTGGGAATTTTTTTTTGTATATTTTTTCTTTGTAGAGGAGTGAGGTGATTTTCCCACTTCCTACTTCAATACCTAATCCACTTCCTCATTGTGCTAAATTTGCTTTCCCTCCAGAGTCTTTTGTTGGTACTCTGATCATTGTTGCTACAGGGACAAGGTTGAAGACAATAACTCTGATATCAGCAAGTCAGAATTCACAAAATTCTTTAAATAATTCTCCTGCTACTAATTTTTCTTCTATAATAATTTTGTCTCCTCATGAAGTAAGGGAGAATTTTCCATCGACGATATCGAGCAAGCGTCTTCTAAATTCCCTATCGGTCAATATCATTTCTCCGATTTGGTAGCTTCCTGCGGGATGAGGACCTTCGAATTTTTGAAAAAATATTTCTTTGATATGAGATCAGAAATCTTGTAGTTTTTTGATTATTTTATGGGATGTTTTTTTTTCTTTTTGAAGTATTGATGCTACCAATCATTCTTCGGGAATATATTTTACTATATATACACCTTTTCCTTTGCTTCCATGATTGGGTTTGACAACAAAGTTTTTTTTTGGCAGATACGAAAAATCAAAATCATAGAGCTCTTTACGACTAGAAATAATTCCATAGGTCTTAGCGAACGGAATTCCTCTTTCTACGAGAAAATCTTTCGTCTGCAATTTATTGTTCGCGAGACGAATGCCTTTTTTGTCATTAAACTTTTTGATATAGAGGAGATTCCTTGCATTATTGCCGAGGATTCCAAAATCGAACATAGCTCAAATAAAAAAATAAACTAACAGTAAACAACTAACAGTGAATAGTGAATGTATGTATCTTTTTATGACCTATGGTAAATTACCATAGTCGATATATCAACAAATCTTTCGTTATTTATTATTAGTTGTTAATTGTAATTAATAGGGAAAAGGTAGGAAAAATCAATATTTAACACAAAAATATGTTTATTTTATATTTAGCTTGACTTTTTATCGTAAATAAATAAAGTTCTAGGTAAGAAACTAAAAAGTAAAACCAAAAAAAATAAAAAATATGAAAAAAGTAATAATTTTTTCTATCGTGGTAATAGCAATTACTATGGTAGGGTGCGAAAAACACGATCGTGCTCAGACTGCTCGTGACGATGTATATTCCAATAGATTAGGGCAAAAAACAGGAGCCCTGATCGTGTCTACAGAAGAATATATCGATCGTCATCGGAGCGGGTTTACCTTAGAAGAGTGTGCACGTCTTGCCGAAGAAAGAACTCTTCTTGTAGAGCAGACATTATATGAAGAGCTTATTCGTGAGCTCAAGAATATTATTCGTGTACTTTCTACTGAGTATCGTACTCAGCGAGATGAGGATACGACTGAAGAGGCGATTGCAAAACGAAAGAAATACCTTTGGAACAAAGTAGCTGGAGGTAATGAGAATGTTCTTGATCAGGAACTCATTAGAGTTTTTGAATACTATCCGCATCATTTGGTGGCGGTTGTCAAAGATTATATTCTTGATGACTTGCTCTTTGGCGGAGGGACAAGAATTGATGACGGGGACAACCCTGTTAATTCCACAGAAGTCGGTATCCAAAATATGTTTATGGATAGTATCCGTTGGGACTATCCCCCTGAATATATTGTGAGGTACCGGGATGAAATCTATTGGTATTTCTATTTTTACGCGGTAGACCCCGCGAATTATAGGAATGCTAAAAAGGCGTTTTTACCAACACCTTCCATATCCGAGATGAAAGAGCTTTATCCAGAAGAGAAGCTCAAGTCATTTAGTAATTTGGAAGATGCCCGTCAATGGACATTGACCCAAGCTGATTACACGCAGCCGGATTGGAAGCCAAAAAAAGAATAACATATTGGAGGCAGGTTATATACCTTGCCTCTTTTTTTGTACTAAAAAACGAAGTCATTATATTTCATTTGAAATTCTTACCCGCTTTGCTACTACTATAAAGACTTTATTTTTTTGATTGTTACAATGAAATTGTTTATCTACAATACTCTCACTCGTCAAAAAGAAGAATTTATTCCCTTGATGGAAGATCCCAATTACAAAGGGCCAAAAAAGGATTTTGTAGGACTCTATTCATGCGGACCTACGGTATATCGAGATCCTAGTATTGGGAATTACAGAGCGACATTCACGGCAGACTTGATTAGGAACACACTAAAATTACTTGGCTACAAGGTACAAGCAGTCATGAATATTACCGATGTCGGACATTTGACATCAGACGCCGATGATGGAGAAGATAAGTTGGAAAAGTGAGCGAAACGTGAAGGAATTTCTGCACGAGATGTGGCTCAGAAATATGAGAAAATTTTTAGAGAAGGAATACAGGCTCTCCATATCGATGAATTTGATGTGATGCCGAGAGCGACTGAGCATATCGAGCAACAGATTGCGTTGGTGAAATCATTAGAGGAAAAATGATATACTTATGTCGTAGAAGGAGATGGTATCTATATGGATACGAGTAAAGTAGAAAATTATGGAGAACTTATGGGACCAAATTACAAGAAACGTTTAGCAGATTTGAATGCTGGAGAAAGAGTGGGTATGAAATGAAAAAAACATCCCACTGATTTTGCTCTACGAAAATTTGCTCCCGAAAACGAACACAGACAGATGGAGCGAGACTCACCATGGGGAAGATGATTTCCTGGTCGACATATAGAATGTAGTGCGATGTCCAGTGAATATCTATGACACCAATTTGATATCCATCATGGAGGAGCAGATCATATCACGATTCACCATCCTAACGAAATAGCACAATCTGAATGTTGATTTGACGTTCATCCTCGAGTAAAATATCGAATTCACAACGAATTCCTTCAGGTCGATGGCGGAAAAATGAGCAAGTCATTGGGAAATGTATATAATTTGACTGATATTCAAAATAAATGATATTCGGCATTGGACCTTAGGTATTTCTATTTTACCGCGCAATATGGCAGCTTTCAGAATTTCACACGAGATCAATTGGAAGCAGCAAAAAATACCAGACAGGCATTGATCAAAAAATTACAAGGCAAAAAAAGAGTTAAAGACAAAAAAGAGTTTGAAAATAATCCTTTGTATACGCAAATTATGGAAGCTATCTGTGACAATATGAATACACCAAAGTTACTTGCAGTACTTCAAGGAGCATTAACTACATGAGGAGAAAATGTATATGCGATTATTACACGATTAGAAGATAATTATTTGAAACTCTGATTATTCGAAACTCTAGTAGAAGAAACGTTCGACATCCCAGCTGAAGTAACTTCACTCGCAGACCAGAGAGTAGAAGCGAAAAAAAATAAAGACTTTGCATTAGCTGATGAACTCAGAAATAAAATCACTGAGTTATGATTCCAACTTAAAGATACAAAAGACTGATATGAAATAATAAAGGCGTAATTTTATTTTTATTGTCTGCATGGACCGAAAAAAATCTTTCAAAGAATGAAAAGAGTTAGTACTTTCTACAAGTTCTAAATCGTGAATTCCTCACGCGAATATAGTGATTTCGTTATGATTTGTTGACGATAAATTGCTTGTAGCAGATTGTCAGATGGTAACGACCATAAAAAACTTTAAGGAGAATCCTTATGTTTGTGTTGTTGCTGATTATTATAGAATTTGTGGTAATATTGAACTGTTCACTTCTTGAAAATATTTTGATATTGCTGTCAAAAAAAGTGACGGCTATACGGTAAAAAATACAATTGTCATATCCATAAATGAAGTAGTTGATATGGATAAAGGTTTTAAAATTAAATAATTTTTCCTATGCTCTATTACATTTTCGTAACCTTACTTTGTATCACCCTTCTCGTGCTCTCATATATCATGCCGACAGATTTTCTGCTCGCAAAATTACCGAGATTGACTGCGAATATCGGGATAGGTGTGCTTCGGGCGACGATGCTCGTGAAGCCAGTATTTATGATTATGACGAGATATGTTCGTGTTCCTATGAAATGAATAGTAAATAGTATTTTTCAACTATTCTACACGATTTCCAAACTAGGGATGAAACGAAGGAGACAGATTGGAATTACGAGTTTCCTTATCATAGCGGTGCATGCGGGGATTTGGATTATCCAATGGATGCAAATAGATTTTTGATTATGGACACAATTGCAAAAGTTCCGATTACTCGCTGGATATCTAGGATTACTCATGCTCTTTATTGGCTACATCACCTCAAATAATTATTCCATCAGACTCTTTAAAAAAAATCGAAAACTGATCCAATACAGTGCATACCTCGCATTACTCTTCACTCTCCTTCATCTCGCGTTTATTAACTTCTGAGAATATATTACACATTATGTTATCTTTGTAGTATATGTAGTGTTGAAAATTATAGAAAAAAAGAAATAGAGGAATTCATCAACTATATTACCTAATGCCAGTGGGGTTAGTTGCAACCGGCATCCATACGAAACGACCTTGTGATAGTTTGAGTATGGATTCCGGCCGCAATTTCTTAACGCCGGAATGAGGTGGTGTGGTGAGGAAGCCGGAATGAGGTAGAATAATAAGGAAGCCGGAATGAAGGAGACAGAAATTTAGTTGTTTAGATAATCGTCTATGAAAAATCTGAAATACTTTCTCAAATGAATTTCTAGAAATGTCCTGTTGTTATGACTTGTTTCATTACTTACGGACTTGAGTTCGCAGATGGTGTTTCCGTTGATACCATTATTTTTAGTAAGTTTGTGATCCTGAGCGACGGTCATAGGAATTGTAGAAGGAGCAGCAGATACGACAGCTGCAGTATTGAAAGTCTTTTCGTGATATTTGTCAGATAAATTTAAAAAAAGGAAAATATTTGTCCTTATTGGCTATAGTTTTTCCACGGTTACCAAACCATTATTCGCTTTGGCACAAACATGGCCTGTAGTACTAGTTTTTAGAGTAATTGAGAGAATTGGGAAGTGACTCAGGGATGCGCCGAGAGATGCATTAGTTGCAGAATCTACCGATTCCAAATTTATAGGAAAAGCCTATGGAATTCAAAGGGCAATGGATTGAATCGGTTCAGTGTTGGGAGCAATTATGGCATTAGTATTATTTCCGTTGTTGGGGTATCAGAAATTATTTTTGTTTGCTTTCATTCCATGATTGATAGCAGTACTTGCAATATTGTTTGTCAAAGAGGGAAAACAGATGAAATCCACCCAAAAGGTAAATGCTATCCAAACTAAACCAAAAATAGAAATACCATCTTTGCAGACATCTATCAAAATATTACCAAAAAATCTCAAACTTTTCATCGTGGTCGCTGCATTATTCGGACTAGTAAATTTCGGGTATGCATTTATGCTACTCAAAGCTAAAAGCGTCGGAGCAAGCGACGAAAGATCAATATTGTTTTACGTTTTATTCTACGGAATATATACGATTGCGTCAGCGCCATTGGGAATATTGTCTGACCGCATCGGTAGAAAAAAGATGCTTCGAACTGCGTATGGATTGTTTCTCATCGTAACTTTGGGACTAGCGTTAGTGACACAGATAGGACGAGTGATATTTTTGTTTATATTGTTTGGTGTCGTATTCGCTATCGTAGATGGAACAGAAAGAGCACTTGTTGTTGATCTCGCTGGTAAATATAAGGGAACTGCATTAGGGCTTTTTCATACGGCTATCGGAATTGTTTCCCTTCCTGGTTGATATATTCTTTGAATGCTCCGAGATAAGTTTTCTCCACAAGCTACGTTCTTATTCGCATTCATCATAGGTGTGATTATTATGGTTATGTTTAGATTTGTGAATAC
>CAZBQE010000013.1:0-611 GCA_964494005.1 uncultured Candidatus Peribacteria bacterium
AGCGGTTGCATCCTTTGTTCTTTTTTCCATCATTGCTTCCGTTATCTCAATAAGGTCGGCAAGCTCGCCTTTTTTAATTTTTTTTGTCATAATTTTTATTTATTTTTTGTTTACGCTTACTATATATATTTTATATTAAATAGCAATAGTTTTTGATAACAACACAGTCCTTGATATATTTCTTTGAAAACAAAAAATCTGAAACAAATATTTTCAGATTTTATGTATAGTTTTGTATTTCAGCCATGGTTTCCATAGCTGATTAGGCAATTCTTTTCCATAAATACCTCTTACATAGGCAATATATCCAAGGATTTTTTTATGAGTCGTCTCATTAAACCCTGCATAAGTTGCATTATGTATAAAGGCGCGGATAGTTTTTATCTTTCGTTTTGGGATTCCTACTGAATACACATTTGTATTCATAAGTATTATTTTGCCATCACCCGGGGATTTTTTGGATACTTCTACAACTTTTGTAGCAATACTCAATCCCGTAATTTCTGGCGTCTGTCCTTTTACATAAAAGATTTTTGTTTTTTTCTTGTTCACAGGGAATCCTTTTGTTTGTATAAAACGTTCAATTTTCCCAGAGATTCTCTTGTTCATTT
>CAZBQE010000013.1:621-18801 GCA_964494005.1 uncultured Candidatus Peribacteria bacterium
GCCTCCTGATATCGTAATATCGTCTGCGTATACCGTAAGATTACAATTTTTTGACTCAGTTACTTTCTCAACATACGCAAGTAACTCTTCAGGTAGTTTGTAATACGATAAAACAAGATTAAGAAGAAATGGTGAGGTTGGAGCACCTTGTGGAAGAGCTCCTTTGTAGGTACATAGTTCAGTTAAATATTCTACAAACTTAACAAGAATCTTTTCTACAAATACATCCGATTCTTCTCTCATTAATTTTCTAAACCAAGCTACTTTGGTCTTAGGAAAAAGTGAAGGCGTAGGGTACATAAGATGCCAAACTTTTGACACATGTATACCCGAACTACGTCGCCGAGTGATTTCTTTGATCATAGCATATTCTTTGAATACAATATCCAGCAAGGTTTTTTTTACCATGTCTGCTGAAATATTGTCAAATGCTTTTTTCAAATCTATCGTAGCAACATACTTTTTTCTTCTGTACAATGCTAAGTGCGGACTAGCATTTTTTTTGAGGGGAACTTTTGGTAAGAAACCTCTCAAATGTCGTGAGAGACTTTTGGCAACAAAATCATAGTTATTGTGCCATTTTAGTTTGCCATTGTCATCTATTCTTTTTTCTCCTTTTCTAGAACGAGCAAGGATTCTATAAAAGAACTGTTCAAGCAATAACTTTTGAACGTGTTTTAATTGTTCATTAGGTGCACAAATCTTTCGATATGACCAATCCTTTTTTTTCACCAAATACTCGTTGTAAGGCTTATAATTTATTAATACTTCTATCGTATACCCATCCTGACCAATAGAAGAATTTAAATAATTTTCTGCCTCCTCTTTTTGAGATACAATAAGATTGTATATCAATTTTTTTGCAGCCTTTTCTGCTTTAAATTCTAACATTTCATTCATTCTTTTAAATGAATCTTCAAAAGAATCGGAGCCAAATAGTCCCCGTTCATCATCAAAATTAGGTTCCATATAGCTTGTTTTTATTAGTTTATACTTTTGTTAAGGAAGTGTCGGGGTCGGATTGCTCCAACCCCATAGAGATGTGTTCGCGTTATTCATTCTGTATTGAAATAAACTCATACTGAAAATTAAAATTTTCAATCAGATAGGAGCGATGGCCTGCAATTAATGAACAGTCGATGAACCATCACATTAGTGTGCGTTGGAATGCCCCTTAAAATTTATAGTAAGCAGATGCTACTTACCAGACCAAGACGATACTGTGAAGTTGGTCGTTGGCAACATCACCTCTTAGACACGTGAAAATACGATAATCATATAGTAAATAAAGTCAACACAATTGTCAGTAATATTTTTGTGTGTCTATCTACCAAGTTCTCGCATAAAAATAGCTGAAGTCTGCCCGACATTGAGTGATTCTTTGATTCATTGCATCGGAATATGGATAACATGATCCACAAGCTGAAGCGTGGAATCGAGTACCCCGTCAACCTCGTTGCCGAAAATTACTGCACAGTTTCCACTCAGGTGAAAATTACTCAACTCTTTAGAATCTTTCGTTACTTCAGCAGCGATAACCTTCATTCATTGTTGCTTAGCAAATTCAATCGCTTCCGGCGTATGGCCGAATTGCTTCAATCAGACATTTTTTTCTGCTCATAATGATGTCTTCACAACTTTCTGTGTATCTTCCGGCGAAGGAGAATATCCCGTAAGCCGAACATCCCGACCAAGCGCATCAGCGGTACGGATGATATTGCCGACATTGTAGGCGGAACGAATATTTTCGAGAATGACGACGTTTTTCATGGAAAATATATCATATAAAACCACTTCTCTAGTGATATTGTTTTTGTTTTATTTTTCAACTCAACAAAAAAATCGGGAGAATCCCCCCGATACTGATTACCATGTAAATTGCGACCATAAATCTTTTCCTTCTTCAGAATTTGCTGTACCATAATGGGTCACATGTGCATCTTCCTCTACCTTGTAAGTAAGATGTTCACCTATCACTGTAGAAAACACTATACGAGAAGTTTTTCCATCCTCTTGTAACACCACGACAGCTTTTTTGGGATCATTTACTAAGTTGAGTACGCATTTTTTGTGTATACAACTTACTGTTAGTTGATCTCCATTTTTCCACCCCAATAAGGGAGATTTCTTTACTTCATAATTTCCAAGTTCTTTGCTTAAAATTATTTTTCCTTTTTGATCAATTCTTCCATTTACGACATTCAAGTGGACACCGTTTTGATCGCTAAGTAATCCTCCACAATGTGGACATAAAAAAATTTTTTTCATAGACATTCGTTTTGTTTAATTAGACATTTTTTTTAGACCATTTATATAGATATTTACCTCAAAAAATCAAGATAAACGAGTGTCTTTCTTTTTATCGTATACCTGGAAATAATATTACTCTTTATTTATCATAAAAACGATATATCTCTCTTTGTGCTGTCATTGCCGCTTATATCAATTAGTATCCAATACTATAGCTATGTTGTCTGAATTTTTATCATCCAATCATCTATCATGGACACCGTATATCTTTCCTCCAGGTTTGGTAATGGTATAGGCATTTTTTATAGCTGATGATATTTCTTTCTTCAAAATGTCTTCTCCCTGTAACTTATCTAAAATAAAATTCAAAAATACTACATCCTGACTTTCTTTTTCTATTCCTTCTATATGCTGTGCCAAAGAATCGTTGAGAATAATCTTTTTATCAGATTCCTCATCATATGCTTGCCGTTTCACTACTCCTTCCAAAACTTCCTGTTCATCCTGTTGATTCTCCTTTCTCTTGACCAATATATCATCCGATACCTCAGCATTCAACGTTTCATATAATTTCATACGTTTCTCAATTTTTTCTCTTTCTTTCGCTATAATTGTTTTTCTATCCTGAGAAAAAATAGGATCAACTATCGTTATTTTTTGGACACTCGGAACAAGTTCAAACACCAAAGAACTCAATCCTCATCAGATATCCGTCACGTTCTTATTTTCGAATTCTGAATATATTTCTCCTTGTTTTTTGAATCACAAAATATTCAACACTTTGGCTCATGATGTCTGTGGCGCTACAAGACTGTTTAATGATTGCGGACTTTGGTCTAAATATTTTTTTTCATACAATGACCTCAAAATATCTTTCTTTTCCATATGTATACAAAAAAATAAAGTTATCTAAATTTTCTTCTACGCAAGAAATAACGAAGTACGAAATATGCGATTACCGCAGCGATAAGTCCGTATATGACTATTTTGAAGATGTGATTGTATTCGAGTACCTTATCTCGATGCTGACCAAGAATATATCAAGCTACAAAAAGCACCAAATTCCAGAGTCCTGCTCAAAGAACGGTATATAAAATAAAATGTCCTATATCCATTTTCGCTAATCCTGCTGGTATAGAAATAAACTGACGAATAGCTGGAATCAAACGTCCAACAAAGGTAGAGATCTTTCCATGTTTGCGGAAATATATCTCTGATGTTTCTATAGATTCCTTAGTGATGAAAATCATATGTGCTCGGCGCGTATTCGCAAGTCTATAAATAATTTTCCTTCCAAGTCGAAATGCGAGGAAATAATTAATCAATGCTCCCAATAACGATCCTATCATAGCGAACAATATCACCAATCGTCCATTGAGTAATCCTTGAGCGACTTTCCAACCTGCTGGCGGAATAACTACTTCCGAAGGAAAAGGAATAAACGAACTTTCTATCGTCATAAGTAATCCAACACTTCGATAGTTGATATTGGACATATATCGATCTATAAGTGGATGGAGAAAATCGAACATCAGAAAAAAGAAAAATCAAATAAAACGTAAAAAATAATAGGAATACAGAACCTGTAATCAACTTAATCTTTTGTCGCCTCTACAAACGCTTTGATATCTTTCTGTCTTTTTATACTGCTAATCATTCTGCTAATCGTGTTTTTTCTACTTGTAAGCCGAGTATTGTATTTGTGTAGCTGATAATATCTCGGATTGGGCATCATCGCTACAAGAAAGCTCGCCTGGCTCTGCGTAAGTTTCGCCGCAGAAGTGTTGAAGTAATAATACGCGGCCTGCTCTACTCCGTAGATTCCGTCTCCGAATTCTATGATATTGAGATAGACTTCCATGATCCTTTCTTTACTCCGAAGGAGTTCCATCATGATAGCAAAATAGAATTCTATTGTTTTTCTAAAGAGCGAGCGATCCGGCCGAAGAAAAACATTTTTCGCGGTCTGCTGAGTAATAGTACTACCTCATATACTGAACGATTTGTTTTTGATGTTTTTTTCTAATGCTTCCCATAATGCTTTGAAATCCACGCCCCGATGATTGAGAAATCTTTGATCTTCACTCGCAACCACGCCATAGATCATAACATTGGAAATCTGCTCGATTGGCACCCGAGTATGTTTAAGTACTATTTTTCTTCCATCGACAATTTGATTGACCATCCTAATAGACATCAGTGGTGTCATAGGTGGATTTTGCCGTTTGTACTGAAGAAGAAAAAATAGCGATCCAACAAAAAAAATAAGCAGTATCCGCCTAAATCGGTCTTCCAATTTTCGTCGTAATTTTTCTCGGAATCTATTCATAACTGACCTATATCGTTTACTAATAGGAAAACAATAGTTTTTCTTGCCTGGAAATTCTCAAGACTTTCCTTACAGTAAATTTTGAATTTACCATTTAGCATTTATCATTCCGATGATAATCGGCTTAGCTCCCATGGACTGATTTACTGACTGCGCCTTCCGCCAAATCGTGAAGGAGATTTTTGAAGTATACGGAGAAAAGAACAAATTTGAATTAGTTTTACGGACCGAATTTATGAATGCAGACGGCTACATCATCAATCCTCCGGGTGTAATTAAACATCTTTTGACCGACAACTATCAATCCCCTGTCATCGCACAAATATTCTGAGGAAATGAAGATATGCTAATGAAATGCTTCGCTGATATAGACAAAAAATACTTTTGTAATTCAGAATGCAAAATGCAGAATGTAGAAAAAAATAAAAAAAAATCCAACAATTCTGAATTCCCCTCCTTCGAGGACAAGTGAATTCTGAATTCTACATTTTCTTGAATAGAGTTAAATATGGGTTGTCCTGCGAGAAACGTAATAAATACTGGCTGATGAAGTGCGTTATTGAAAGACAAAAAAAATACATTAGAGATTGTCAAAAAACTTTCATGAGCGATGAAGATACCGTTTAGTATCAAAACGAGGACAGGAATCAATGAAGAAGACAGAAAAAATCAGATGAAATTTTTGATAGAAGCAAGTAAATATGTAGATATCATTACGATACATGGAAGAACAGTTAAACAGGTGTATACCGGTAACGTAGATCGGGAATTTATGTATGAACTTAAAAATAAAGTAAACAAACATTGTAAAATCATAGGAAATGGTGGAATTAAAAGTTATGAAGAAATTGAAACTATACAGGGAAATTTAGACTGAGTTATGATTGGTCAGGCAGCTATTGGGAACCCGCGAATCTTTACGCCACATATACCAAGTAGAGAAGAAATCAAAGCAACTATTATAAAACATCTCAACTATATGATTAGTTATGAAGAATATTTTCAAAAGCAAAAAGTAAAGTACAAAAATATCCTTACGATGCCAGAACATCTCAAAATAAATGTAAAAACTCCCCAAACGATTACGCTCGCAGAGTTTAGAAAACATCTGTTTCAATATGTAAAATGAATTCCGTGATCGAAGGAATTTAAGCAGAAAGTCGCCACGATTATCGATTACGATCAGTTAGTGGAAGAAATTCAGGGGTTTTTAGTTTAATTTTTAGTCTATTTCGTTATACCATATACTATGAATTATGAACGTTTTGATCACGACATACAAGGAGCCAAAAAGAGCATTTATTTGGTCAATATGAGCAAGGAAATTACTCCGTATTTTTCGCAATTGGCGAGCGAATGAATAGAAAAATATCTCAAACAAGGAAAAAAAATCTGAATCCTCGTCAACAAGAAAGGCTACTCTGGAGGTATCATCTGCCACGACTGCGGACATATTCCCAAGTGTAAAAACTGCGATGTTAGTATCAGCTATCATAAACTGGATTCCGGAGAAACTATTGGATTGTGTCATATCTGCAAAACCCAATACACTGTGCCAACTTCTTGCCCTGTATGCCACAGCAAAAAAATCAAAGAGTTTGGTCTTTGAACTCAAAAAGTCGCTGAATATATCAAAAACGAATTTGGCAAAGATTCCGTAATTGTCTCATCTGAAAATGTAAGATCACCAAATAAAATCGCTAAAATACAGGAAGAAATCAGTAATCATCAAATCGTTATCTGAACATCTCTCCTCGCTACACCACCAAAAAACGTAAAGTTTGATCTTATTTTATTCCTCAATGCAGACCTAGGGTTAAATATACCAGATTATACGTCAGCAGAAAAAAATTTCTATTTTTTGTATGAAACTTTTGTCAAACATACGACAGCGAATTTTATTGTGCAGTCGTTTAACCCAGACCAGTACAGCATTCGCAATGCCTGTAGAATGAGCAAAGAAAAGTTTTACACAGAAGATAATGTGTTTAGAAAAGTAAACGGCTATCCGCCATTTGGAGAACTGTGCGTTATTTTGTACAAAAACGAAATCGAAGAATCACTCTACGCCAAGGTCGATACTTTGTATAAAGATTTGTTGTACTTGAAAGAAAAATATAGTTTGAATGATATAGAAATTTATTCCACTCCTCCATTGATTTATAAAATGTTTGGGAAATATAGATACAATGTTATTTTGAAATGACCGAACGTTAGACAATTTATGGACATCATTTTCACCAAGTTAAACTTAGCCAAGAAAGGGTTTAAAGTCGATTGGATGGCGGAATCGATTGTGTAAAATAAATTAATGAATTATTATATTGCAAATTACGAATTTCTATTCTTTGATGCCTGCCCTGCAATGGCGGTATTAGAAAAGGAAACGAAGGTGAAGTTGTTAAAAAAAACTCCGCTAGTTATACCAGACGGAGCTTTATGTTAGGGCTTTATTTCAAAAGAAAATGGTTCGTTTCGAATACCCAGTTTTTCTTCACAACGCTTAATTAATTCAGGAGCCAAGACCATTCCTAAACACAATCCAAATGGTTCTAGACTCTTTTGAATCACATCAACAGTTCTTTTGTGAACACATCTGAACTGAAGTAAGTCTTCTTCCGTCAATTGTACTAATTGAAAGAGATATTCAACCTCACCAGCTTTGAGCACATGGCAGGATCTAATATCTTGAAGAGCATCTATTCCCAGAAGATACACTGCATCCTCATGAAGTTCCTCTTCTAAAATTTGTTTAAGCGCTTTCACAAGAGGAAGCTGTCTTAAAAAAGAACTTACTGAGAGATCATTAATATCATCCAGAATTTTTTTCATATATACTTGATTTTTTTCACCTGAGACAGATGATAAATCTGAGTACAAAACACTACCACTCATCGCCGACACTTTCTCTATAATATATGTCGGTAAACCCATTCTTCCAAGAAAGAATGCATCACTATCTGTTTTTTTTGACATAATTTTTGTTTTTTGTTTTACATATCAATAACTTTTAGACTAATTTGGATTTGATCATTTTTCATCCGAATTTTTTTGATTTTTTTGTCTAATTTATTCACCTGTCTAATTGATTGTTCTTGTGAGTTAATTTTGTCTTGCAGATTTTTTATAATCTCTTCATTCCAATTGAAGCACTCATTTAGTTCTTTTTTATTCTGAACTAAATCAACATCAAACCACCACTCTAAACAAACATAAACACAGATAAGAAATAAACCAGCTAACAAAATAGTTGGAATTGTTTTCCATGGACAATCAATAATATTTTCAGGGAAAGCCATAGAAAATAATATCAGGATTACGATAGGTCCAATCCATATTCTCCTTATAGTTACCACGAAACGATTTATCCGAAAATATCGTTTTTTTGCTTTTACTGTAATTTTGTTTTCCATAAGCTTTGTTTTTTAGTTTTTTTTGTATGGGTTAGTTAATAATTTTGATAGAACTTGTAATTGTTCGTATCGCTCTTTACATTTGGACAATTGGGTTTCTTTCTTATATGGCAGCATGCCTACTAAATATTGATCTCTCGACATTTCTATCTTATTTATCTCTCTCTCACAACGCTGCATTTTCTTTTTATTGCGATTTATTGCTTTTTCTACTAGAGTGTCCTTATGATCAAACCAATGAACATAACTAACTCCTAATCCAAGAAAAAAACCTAAACCAACAGAAATAAAAAATAACTTTGCAAAGAAAAAGTAATCCAGAAATACTTCATCATACTTCCAAAAAGTCCCTACCAAAACGAACAATATTATTGTTACAACAATAATTATGTTTCTTTGTCCTGACCAAACATATTTTCTTAAATACGCTTCGTACATAAATTCTTTTGTTTTCATCTTATTTTATTTTAGTTAATTTTATGTTTTCTATTGTTTTATATATAAATTTACCCTTAAGTCAACAAGTATTAGATATTTTTCAAATTGTCAACCTTAAATAGTAAGGATATAAACATTTTTTTGCTTCTGAATCAAAAACCGAATATACTTGAATACTATAAAACAAGCATATTTAGTACTTAGCAATATATTATGGAAATGATTCAAAATGTCGTCTATGATACGAATTACAGCCAGCACATCGTTGATGGTGGTTTTCCGATATTCCAAGCTCCCGCGAAAACTCAGCAGCTAGGTTTTTTCGATAAAATTCTTTCAAGATTGTTTCCTAGTTTATTTTCTAAAAAAGATACAGGAACAACAAAATTACTCGGAGGAAAAAACAAAGAACCATTACCAGAAAACATAGAAATCAAGAATAAAGAACTCAAGGATCAAGTAAAATATTTATTGGAACTTTCTGATGAAGAATACAGTGATTCTAAGCTTACCAGCAAAATGAGACAATTTATCACAGAAACAGAAAAGGAATATACCAGCGTCATCAACGATTACAAAACTCATATTGCACCTTCGTATCGGGAATTCAAACCGACTCATTATAATATTTCTGGAATGTTTGGAAAAACATATTATGCGCAAAGCTATCCATCCTACATCGATGCATTATGGACAAGAGATATCTTTAGTTTTCATGCAAAACGAGATATGAGCCGATTTATCTATCCAGAAGACGATGCAGCGATCCAATCCATGCTCAAAAACAGAGCGACTCAACTCAAAGCAGAAGTAAAAGACGCCATGCAAAAGGGAATTACGCTCGATACGGAAATAGAACAGCAATATAGGGATGTTGAGATGATTAGAGAAAAATTGACAACAAGAGAAGAAAGATATTTCGAAAATTCATTCTATATCAATATCTACGATGATACCGAAGAAAAATTGAAAGAGACCGGAAAAAAATTCGAACAAAAAATTTCAGGATATGGAATCAGAGTTAAGAATGCTATCCAAAGAATGGATGAGGGATTTACATCAGGATTACCACTCTGCACTGATGAATTGAGTATTAGTAGAAGTTCAGTGACCTCATCATTATCAGGGGGATTTCCCTTTATTTCTAATGATATGGTCCAAGAAACCGGAATCCTTTATGGAATGAACTTACATACCTGAGGACTCGTCATTTTCGATAGATACAATCAGAAACTACCAAATATGAATAGTGTGATACTAGCAACATCAGGAGCTGGAAAATCATTCACCGTAAAATTGGAAGTGTTAAGATATCTCATCAACGACATCGATTGCATCATTATTGATCCAGAAAATGAATACAAAGCACTCTGTGAAAAGGTAGGCGGTACCTATGTAAATATCGCAACAAACTCACAGCAATATCTCAATCCCTTCGATATTCCCCCAAAAATCGAGGATGTGGAGTATTGAAAAGGAGATCTCCTCAGATCGCACATCATGAGTATGATTGGAATGATCCAAATTCTTATCGGAGGATGTACACCGGAAGAGGAAGCATTATTAGATAAAGCACTGCAAAGCACCTATTCATTGAAGGGATTCTCACTTGAAAATGATAATTATGAGGGGAAACAACCACCTATCATGGGTGATCTGATGAATGTTTTGGAAGGTATGGAAGGATGAGATAGATTAGCATTGAGATTGAGTAAATACGTCAACGGAACGTTCGGAAAAGTATTCAATAACTACACAAATATAGATATCAACAACAAATTGACCGTCATTAGTATTAGAGATCTGGAAGATGCTTTGAAAACACCTGCGATGTTCAATGTTTTGAACTGGATACGGACTAAAGTCAGATCACACAAAAAGAAAAGGATGCTTGCCTGTGATGAAGCATGGATTATGTTCCAAAATGAAACTTCAGCAGAATTCCTGTTTGGACTCACCAAAAGAGCCAGAAAATATGGACTCGGTATCACGGTAATTTCTCAAGATATCGAAGACTTCATCAAAAGTAAATATGGTAAACCGATTATATCTAACTGTGCCTTACAGATTTTATTGAAGCAATCTACTACCTCTATCAAAGCATTGAATGAACTTCTATGATTATCAGAAGCAGAACAAAGAAGATTGGTCGCATCAGGTATCGGAGAATGATTGATTTTTGCAGGTAGCCAACATGTAGGAGTAAAAATATTAGCATCACCAGAAGAGAAAGCATTTATCACGACTGACGTAGCATAACTGAATAAGTAACCCTGCAGCAAGTAACGAGGCAGACACTGAACAACTAACAACGAAAGAATAGGTCATTGCGAGGAATGTAATGACGAAGCAATCTAAAAAAATAACATTACTTCACTACGTTCGCAATGACAATAAAAAATAATCATTTAATCATTTAATGTTTTATATGGAAGAAACGAAAGTCAGAGATAACAATACCAAAACGCAGCTTTCGATAGCCGCAGCGCTATTTTTTTCTCCATTAGTTCAATATATGCTCAAAAAAAATACCCGAGATATCAGTGAGCAGGAAAAAAATTTTATCCATGGATATATTAAGATGGGCTATATCACGCTCGTCTTCTGAATCATCACCATTACCGCTGGGTTTTTGAATTATTTCTTTGTGGTAGATATCTTGCATATTATCTATACGGTTAGTATTTTTATTCTCTTGGCATTGTTGATCATCAGTGTCGTAAGTATCCTTTCCGACATCAGTCTTTTGAGAGGGACATACGATGAATTTCATCCGTATACTGTAAAAGGAAATAGAAAAGATATTCTTCTGACCTATCTTCCTCTCTACAATATTTATCTACGATATGAACTTCATACCTTCGAAAAACCCAATCGACGACTCAAAGAATCAATTATTCTCTGGACAACATTCTTGGTAATCTGCATGACGTGAAGTATTCGAGCAAGCACCATAGCATTAATCGCTATCATCATCAGAATCGCATCATTAATGTCAGATATCGATATTCTTCATATCAAAACAAAACAGCGACTCAATACACTTTTTATAAAAAACCCCGAAGAGATTCGGGCATACTTTACTTGATTTCTTCGTTATCTTGCTAAATCATTCAAACATCTTTTTGTCCCAACGCTTGCATATAATTTGGATGAAGAAATCATTCAAGAAAAACAAGTATATCAACGTATCATTGATCAAAAATCTAATAAAGAACTTATCGGAGAATATTTTCTTTGAATAGGAATACTTATCTGATTTTTCTTTCGACGTAAACCAGATTTCACTGTATGGACATATTATGTATGATTAGGATTGCTTATCACAAGATATCTCATCATGGCCATTCAACTGAAACATCTTCCTCATCTACCGATAGCTAGAGAAATTATCCTGCTCTTCAAAGGAATAGGAAGCATCTTCAAAAAGAAAACATCTTTTACTCCACAGCAATAGTATTACCATGAAAAACTCAACAACATTCATCGCGAACATCAGCAAATATATAGGATCATTTTTGATCCTCGCTTTCGCGTTCATCACCTTCGCTCATGGACAAGGAACATGATGTACCACTCCTCGATGAATAGGTTTGACTAATTGAACATCTATACCAGCGTATTCATACACAGAGGTAGAATTTCCAAAAACCTGTAATCAATTTAAAACTACGCTTTTTTGTAATAATGGTATATTAGAATGAAATCGACAAACCTACCAATATTCTGGATGTGTAACCACCTGATTACCAGTACCTGGAGTCGATCTTACCCTTACCCAAACTCCAGTACGTAATAATTACAAAGTAGCACAAGGATCTAGTCCGGAAATTAATATTGTTTTCTACAATAATGGAACTAGCGGAGTAAATAAAATCGATGTCCCAGAGGGATTTTTGTCGTGTGATCGAGTGGGTGATGATTTCACTATCAATATTTATACATCTAGAACATTAAGTTCTTTTAGTGTTGCATCAGCGACCAAAGTCGGCGTCAATATTAGATTCAAAACAATATTCACTCAAGCGTTAGGCACCAAAGGTGTTATCTGCACCTTGAATCCTGATATTCTATGAGTTACCGACGAGAATTCATGAAATAATATACGAACAGGAATCTTCGAAGTCGTAGAAGCAGATAGATTTGACCTTGCTCTCAGTGAAAGTATTGATCCTATCAGACAAAATCTAGAAGCAGCTGAAGGTGCTGTAGGTACACAATGATTACAGAATTTCCTTTTTGATAAAATCATGAACGTCTTGGTACCATTAGTCATCATCATCGGAATTCTTTCTGCAATTCTTGGTTTCTATAAATTAATGTTCTCTAGTGATGAAAATGCCACCAAAGAAGGCACTAGATATATCATTTATGGTATTATCGGTATCATTATTATCATGAGTGCAAAATTTATCTGATCACAAGTCTATAACATTCTCAATCCAGTTGCATGAGAAGAAATAGTCGGCACCAATATCGCACAAATGTTGTACAACAATATCCTCTATCCATTTATCAAGCTTGCTATCTATCTCGTCCTCGGAGCGATGTTCGTCATTCTTGTAGGACGCGTCATCACCTTCCTTTTTGGTAACGATGCTGATGCACAAAAAAAAGCAGGAACGCTTATCGGATGGAACGTTATTTCTATGTTTGTTATCATCGGAGCAAAACAGATTGTAGAAGCTATCTATGGAAAACAAGAAGATGTTATCAAAGAAATCACTAATCTTGGAGAAGTCGGATCAGGAATATTGGCTGATAAAAATATCCCTATCATCCGGCAAGTCATCAATTATGCACTTGGAATAGCATCCTTGGTTATCCTCGTAATCATTATTATTCAGACGGTAAAGTTATTAACGAAACCTGATGATCCCGCACAGATCAAAAATATCAAAAACAGCTTACTCTATATGTTTATAGGAATCCTCGTACTCGGAGCTGGCTACCTTATCGTCAACTTTGCAATTATCAATTAAAATTAACAAAATATAATACATGATACATGATACATGATGTATAAACTATATAACTAATCAGTTTTTACATCTTGAATCTAGTATCTTACATCTTTTTTAATTATGGTTGAATTTGGAAGCCAGATATATATAGTAGAGTCACTTTATTTTTTGATATTGAAAAAATATGCGTATATTTTTGATTATCATGCTTGTACTCGCAGGAATAGCATTTGTTGTCTCTGTTTTGCTTATGTCACCAAAAGGCTGACTAGGACTATGAATAGGAGGTATGGCTGGAGGGAATGAATATGGAAGCAAAAAAACTCTCGAAAATAAGCTCAAGAAAGTCGCTCTCGTAGCGGGAATTATTTTCCTTCTTTCCTCGCTTATTTTACCGTATACCAAATAAGTAATGATTACATTCAAAAAAAAACTTATCAAAGATATCATTAGATATACCTTTTTTTTGTCGCTATTTTTTCGAGTGCTTATAAGCATCTATATAGGATACCAATATGTAGCAAGTATGTCGACGCAAGTAAGTACAAAATGAGGAACTTTTGTAGAAGGTATCTTTTGAAGTACCTCCTATCTCCCCTATCTTCGTAGCGATGTACAAAGTAATTTCTATCAAGGATTAGTATTTAATGCTTGTTTGAAACCCTCATATGAAAATGGAAATATTACCTATATCCCTGATCTCTGTGAAGTAACCACCAAAGACAATAAAACCTATACGGTAAACCTACATAAGTGATATATTCGATCAGATGGAACACCAGTTTCTTTGGAAGATATCTATTTCACCTATACAGAAATTCTTCGTGATAATATGCGAAAACTCATCAATCTGACCCAACACAACAACATCCAAATAGAAAAAGACGTCAACAACACTATCAAAGTAACCTTTCCTGCAGCGTCTTCTGATAATATCCTTTTTTTCACAAATTATATTCTTCCAAAACATATGCTCTTGAATGCAGAATTGGTAGACTACAAAACGATTTTTGCTTTTAATCCGGTCTATACGAATTGCGCGAATCTTGTCTCCCAATCCAAGGACGAATATTCATTGGTATTTAATCTCGTGAATTGTAATCAGAGTAATCTCAATTATTATCAAGTAAAAAACACCAATACTTTTGAGACATTCAAAAACGATATCCAAGCCTGAGGAAAATCCATTATCGATGCCTATATCGGCAATGAAACACTCAATGGATATGAATCCAAAAAAATACTTACCAATAAACTTATCACTGTTTTTTTCAATACCCGCTCGGACAAATTGCGTGTCAGAGGAAGAAGAGTATTGTGAGGACTTATAAAACATAATTTCTATAGTACAGGATACGAAGATCGGTTCAAAAAAAATGATGACGGACTCTTCGATGTCTTCCAATCTACCTGAGCAGGAGTCAAAGATCTCATCAATCGTGAATACAACGAAAACATTATCACCAAGGACGATCTTTTGGATACCAATGTACAAGCACTGCCAACATCTATCACCATCAAAGGAGAAAACCAAAAACTCGTCTATTTCATAGAAACTGGAGTATCTTTGGATACAGAAATAAATTTTGATAAAGCATATGACAAAGCAATTATCGAATACAAAGGAAAAACCTATACACTCCAACACTTCACGCAATGAGGCAAATCAGGATGGTTTACATTTGGAACCGCAAAGAATACCTTTGGATCATGACTCAACAAATACACTATTTACGGATATGAAAAAACAAAAAAGATCACTTTGGCATCATTAGATATTTACAACGTTATTCCAGAACAACAAGAAGAAATCGAATATACTACGAATCCTGTCAAACTCAGTGTCATCTACTTTGATAATGATATCAATAATTTTGTCGTAGAAAAGCTACAAGATATCTTTTCTGGATCAGATGTTACAGAAAATTTTGTTTTTGAAAAAATCACTACTGCAGAAGAACTTCAAGGAAAACTTATGGTCGGCGATTATGATATGCTTATCAATACCGTAGATATGGGACTCAAACAAGATCTTACCAAACTTTTTAGTACGGACAAATCAGAAATCAATCCATCTCAATATCAAAATCAAAAACTCAGCACATTACTTAGCCAATACATAGCAGCTGATCATAAAGGAAAAACAAAATATCTGACAGAAATCAATACTATCTATTCCAAGGATATGCCGTTTGTTATTCTCGGAAAAGAATACCTCAACCTACATCTCAAACCAAATATCATGGAAAAACTTTTTGGTACAGGAGATAATGCAGAAATCAACGAATACAATCGAAGAGAATATATATACAAGAATCTTCAACTCGTCAGCAACATCCATATAGATGGCAAAAGAGTTTGGAATTTTACTAATTTTGCGAATTTCCTCACTGACGCTATAGAATAATACATATATAATTAATAATTAAGAATTTGCTGAAATTCTTAATTATTAATATCTAGTATCAAAACATTGAAAAATAAGTAAAAATTTTCCAAAATTGTCATATCCTCCTTCAAAAATATGTTTCTTATTTTTGATTGAAAGATATGTAGTTACTACCAGAATAATTTCTCATTATATTTCGAAATTATTTGGGTAGTAATCTATAGTTTTTAGTTGTTAGTTATTAGTTGAATTATGTGAATAGTTGAGATTATCCAGCTCGCCATCATCTTGGCAATATCTATAGGAATGCATGAATATGCACATGCCTATGTTTCTTATCGTCTTGGAGATCCTACACCAAAATTACAAGGAAGACTGACACCAAATCCTTTGAAACATCTCGATCCCATCGGGTTCTTTATGATTTTCATCGCGCACTTCGGACGAGGAAAACCAGTCCAAATCAATCCGCTCTATTACAAAAACCCGCGTAAAGGTGAATTGATGGTAGCATTAGCATGACCAGCTACAAATTTTATATTGGCAATTATCGGTATCCTTGTCATGCTCATTTACGTCAAAATTATGTGAGGAACCCCAAATGATATCTTCACCAACAATATAGATCTGATGATTAGTTTTTGGATCAATTTTAGTTTTTTGAATATAGCACTCGCCATCTTTAACCTTATCCCTATAGCACCTTTGGATGGATATAGATTGATCAAAATACGATGGCATGAATGAGCTACATGGATGGAAAAAAACGCACGTTTCGGAGTAATTTTTGTCATTGCGCTCGTCTATCTCGCAAGTCCAATATTTGTGAAAGTCACTACTGCAGTGTTCAATTTCCTCTTTACGATCATCGGACAAGTCTTCTATTAACGGATATAATTTACCAATTTTTTAATTGCGATTGCGAATTACAAATTCTTTGTTATAAAAAATCTGCAATCCGTAATCCGGAATCTTTTAATTGTTAAATTATATGGGTAATGTTAAGTAAATTAGCAAATATAGAAAAAAGATATCTTGAGCTCAGGGAACAATCTATGAATCCTGACATCATTTCCGATCAAAAGAAATCTATAAGTATCAACAAAGAAATTTCCTCATTACAAAATATTTACAATCTTATCCAAACATATAAAAAAGTTAAGCAAGAATACAAAGATGCACAAGAAATTATCGATACAGAACATGATCATGATATGATAGAAATGGCGAAAGAAGAACTCAAAGAATCTGGTCACACCATCGAAGATTTGGAACAAAAAATCAAAATTGAATTGTTGCCGAAAGATCCAAATGATGATAAAAATATTTTCTTGGAAATTAGGCCCGCCGCAGGCGGTGATGAAGCATGATTATTTGCTGCAGAACTTTTGAAAATGTATCTTGGATATGCAGCAAAACAATGATGGAAAACAGAAATCGTCGAAGAACAGTTATCCGATATTGGAGGCATCAAATTCGTGATGGTAAAAATCAGTGGAAATAGTGTATATTCTATTATGAAATTCGAAAGTGGTGTTCATAGAGTTCAAAGAATTCCAGAAACAGAAAGTCAATGAAGAGTTCACACATCTACCGTAACGGTTGCTATTATGCCTGAAGTAGAAAATGTAGATTTTCATATTGATCCCAAGGATGTAGAAATGGATACCTATGCAGGATCTACTGCTGGAGGACAAAATGCAAACAAGAATCAAACGGGAGTCAGATTACGCCATATTCCGAGCGGAGTCATCGTCAATATCCAAGATAGTAAATCACAGATGCACAACAAAGAAAAAGCACGATCGGTATTGACAGCAAGGTTGTATCAGGTAGAACTTGAAAAGAAAAATGCTGAACAAAAATCATTGAGAGGAGATCAAATCTGAACAGGAGATAGATCAGAAAAAATCAGAACGTATAATTTTCCTCAAGATAGAGTTACTGACCACCGTATTCATCAATCATGGTCCAATCTAACGGTATTTTTGACCTGAGAAATTGATGATATGATCAATGCGTTGGTATTGGAAAATCAGACGAGACTGTTGGAAGAGAGCATGAAATAAATTGAGAAAAAACAAACTAAAAAACCCCGCACAAAGCGAGGTTTTTTTTATATAACAAATTTTATTTAAGTCAATCTTATCTTTAAATAAAGATAGTAAAAATTTGACTTTTTTCTTTGTGCAAAATATAATTAATGTAAGCGATTTATTATTTTAATTTTAAAAAAAATGAATTCACTGTTCCACCACGTTAAAAAACATTCTTTCGAGACAATAAGACATGTTCGTAAACACAAGCATCGATATGCCTTGTGAACCTTCGGTACTTTTGCCGTAGTCAAGATGTTCATCTTGTTTGCAGGATTCCTATGACTAGCAAACTTAGTCA
>CAZBQE010000014.1:0-17598 GCA_964494005.1 uncultured Candidatus Peribacteria bacterium
AGATTAATCTATCTTGATTAACGGAATTGCAAACTTTATATCTTGATAATAATCAGTTAAGTTATGTTAATCTATCTTGATTAACGAATCTTGTAGATTTAGATATTAACGATAATGAACTAACTAATATTAATTTATGATGATTGATAGAATTACAAAATTTATGTCTTAGTGGGAATCATTTTTCTTCAATTAATCTTTCTTGATTAATATGACTATATTTCTTATCGCTTTCAAATAATAATTTTACTTGAATTGATCTATCTTGATTGACAGAATTAGAAACCTTATATCTTGATAATAATCAGTTAAGTGAGATTAATCTGTCTTGATTAACGAATCTTGTAGATTTATCTTTTGGTAATAACGAATTAACTAATATTGATACATCTTGATTGACTGGTTTGATACGACTTGATGCACAATATAATCAGCTTTTAAATATTGATTTTTCTCACGTAATTAATTTACAAGAAATTGTTTTAGAGTGAAATTATTTTATCACACTTCCTGATAGTATAACTACCCTTACTGATTTAACATATTTGAATCTACAAAATAACTGTATAAATACAGGATCTTTCTCTTCTTCCCTAAATAGCTTTCTTAATTCTATTGATACAGTAATTTGGGGAGACCAATCTGTCAATTGTTCGTCTTCTGACGATGATTCTGATGATAATTCAAATAATGGTGGTTGATGATGAGGAGGATGATATTCTATTCCTCCTGTCACATGAACAATCACCACATGATGAGTATATAGTACATGAGTATCGGGTATTGGGAATATATTATGATCACATTTTTCTACTGAATTTAATAACGCTTATCTCTATGCTTATAGTATAGGAATAACTACTATGCCAACTATTCAAGAAGCTAATATAGAATGAAATCTTATAAGGTCTCACATGGCAAAAATGATGGTTAATTATGCAATAAAAGTGATGAGTGGGACAATAAATACTTGACGTCAATGTAATTTTGATGATATACAGGACCAATCTCAAGAAATGAGAACTTATATACAGTTGGCTTGTCAACTTGGTATTATGTGAGTAGGGATGCAAAGTTTTGTTCCTGATTGAATAGTCACTAGAGCTGAATTTTGAACTGTTTTATCAAGAGTATTGTATGGCGACATGTATAATGATTGAGAATTTTATTATAGTAATCATTTAAAAATATTAAAGGATAATTGAATTATAACAAATGATGACCCAACCCTGGAAGAGTTAAGATGATATGTAATGCTTATGCTTATGAGAGCAAGTAAGTAGCTTTATTTTTCTGAAAAATATTTATTATGGTAGATAAATGGAAAGATTTCCGTTTTATTATGTTAATGGCAGGAATTTTATTTGGGGCATCAATTATTGTTGAATTTCTTGTTTTGTTGATTTTGATTAAATGTAAAATCATTGATATTTCTGAAATACAAAATGTTCTTTGGCCATTAAATGCAATGATTTCCTTTATTACCTTGGTTGCTGGTCGATTCTTAAAATATAATGAACAAAGAATAAATGGAGATGTAAAATTAATAGAAAATTTTATGAATTTTTCTAAAATAGCACATGGTCGTTCATCATGAGCTGGTGGGGTTGGATTGTCAGAACAGATCGCTGCTATATATGCTGTTGCTGAGCTATGAAAAAGACATTCTCTATTAAAAAATATAGCTAAAGAATGATTGACTAGTATTTCTACGTGGGAAGAAAAAGATGTAATCGAACAGACAGAAAAAGATGTAATCGAACCAATAAAAAGAGATAAAATCAAAGAAATAAAAGCTAAAGCAGTAGCTGCTTTAAAATATTTAGATAGTAATTAAAAGATTTATTTATCAACAAATAGTCGTATTCTTTGTCAAAAATAAGATTGACAAATAAAAGGAGATTTGTATACTTCAAATATCGTTTATTTGAATAACGAGTATACACATGGAACACGCACTTATTCAGCGCTTGATGAATGACTTTGAATCTATAATGCATACCACGGAAGATGGTGTGGAATTTTGGCTTGCAAGAGAATTGCAACCTTTGTTGTGATATAGTAAATGGGATAATTTTGTTGATGTAATCAATAAGGCTAAGCAATCGTGCAATAACAGTTCAAATCTAGATTCTGATCATTTTGCTGACGTCGGCAAAACGATAGCAATGCCCAAAGGAGCAGAAAGAAAAATTGACGATATAATGCTTACAAGGTATGCTTGTTATCTTATCGCACAAAATGGTGATCCTCGTAAATCAGAAATTGCATTTGCTCAGACATATTTTGCCGTACAAACGAGAAATTTTGAGGTTATTCAACAGAAACTTTCTTTATATGAAAGAATTGTTGCTCGTAAAAAGCTTAGTGAAACAGAATCTGAATTATCCAAAATTATTTTTGAACAAACGAAGAATGACAAAAATTTTGCACTTATTCGTAGTAAATGAGATGCTGCACTTTTTGGGAAAACAACAAAAGAAATGAAGTCAAAACGATGAATTAAAGAGGCACAACCATTAGCTGACTTTATGCCGACGATTTTACTTAAGGCTAAAGATTTTGCTACGGAAATTACTATTTATAATGCGAAACATAATAATATGACCACAGAAAATCAAATCTCTAATGAACATGTTACCAATAATACATCTGTTAGAAAAACGTTGATTAGTAGGGGTATTGTTCCAGAAAATATTGTACCGGAACAAGATATTAAAAAAGTTGAGAGAAAAATTATTTCCGAAGATAAAAAATCCTTGAAAGAGACAAAAAAATTAAAGAAAAAACAATAATTGTCTGTATATATACCGCATATTTTCTAAAGTTTTTTTTGTACTTTATTTCTTGGAAAATCATCTGAAATTCGTATATATGAGATGATTTATCTTGTAATTATGCCATTTTGTACAAAAAAATCCTCGCTACCATTTTTCAATGAACTGCCGATCAGGCATGTAAACATATTCTTGAGCTCTATGAGAAGAAAGGATTTTGTATCGTAGACTATTTGTATTTTGCTAATATTTCTGCCAAGAAACTTTTTGTACAGTATACCCCCATCCGCAAGTGAGACAGCTTTCGTAATGCTTTGCTAGCAGAGTATAAGACTACAGACATCCAAGATATCCGTGCAGTATATCAGCAAGCGATTCTTGATGCTGACCTTGTCCTGATGGATGGTATAGCTTTGCAGATATTTTATTTTCTTGCCAAAAGAAAGCGGCTGGACAATCTCAATGGTACTGATTTTTGCCCGTATTTTCTCTCGTATATCACACAAAAACATCGCGACAAAAAAATGAATATCATCCTCTATGGAACCTATCCACATCTTCTTGAAAGAACAAAACAATTTCTCATGAAGCAGTGATATAATGTCGTCTATGCACAGGATTGATATACTAATCTAAATTGGGAAAATATCGAACTTTCATTGAAATGAAGAGACAAAGATATTAATATATTACTGAATGCTAGATCGACGCCTGACTATCCTATCCAGGAACTTTGGACCTTATCCAACAAGGATACTATCCGTAAACATTGACTTATTGTTTTAAATCAATGAGGTACGTTTGATTTCCGAGTAGGCGAACAAAAAAGAGCGCCTAAATTTGTAAGAAAGCTCAAATTGGAGTGGTTATGGAGACTTATAGCTACGCCAAAAAGACAAATCAAGAAAACATTGGATTCTTTGGCTATTATTAAGTATATTTTTGTGTATTTGATATTGAAAAAGCATTAAAGATGTATACATATAAAAAAAATTACTAATTTTTTTCATTTTTTATCCCACTGGATAGAAACAATGAGAAAATCTGTATGGATTTTCCTCATATTATTTTACTGTTTTACGCTCTCGTTTGATGCATTTGAAAGAAAAAAAATTCCTCTATCTGACCGAAGAACATGTTTTCAATTTTGTCGAGGAATTACAGAATGGAATAAAGGTAAAAATGTTTGTCGGTTTTCAGTCCGATAAATTTCTTGATTTCCAAAAAGATTTACTTCAGGATTTTGTAGCTGAATTCAAAGACAAAATTAATGAAGAACATTATGATATCGATGACGTGAAAAATAATTTTGAGAAAGAATTACAGAATCTAAACGTAAAACTCAAGGCTTTCGCAGATAAGGTCCGTGATATTGAATATTTTGGTATCAAAGGATATATACAATTGGTTATAGATAATATTTTGATGCTTTCTATGATTGGTGATGTAAGTGTGTTGATTTTTAGGGATGAAAAATTGCATCAATCTTTTTCAAATTCACTCAATGATAAGGGTAAAATAGATCTTTTTTCTGATTTTGTGGAAGGTGATGTGAAAAGTAATGATCAATTACTTTATGTGGGGACCAAGATATCTGATGTTTTTGATACCAGCGATTTCAAAGAAATGGCGAATGTTCTTAGATCTGAAGATACCCATCTTATTAATTTTTTCCAAGAATTATTGAATGCAAGATTGGATAAAAAGGCATATGGGTTTATTTTTCATTATTTTATAACAGGTGCTGCTGTCAAAACTCATGAGGAGTATATCCAAAAGATGAGTGAAAATTCTGTGTTTGCCAGAATAAAGAAAACGATTCTCAAAAATAAGTATCAAGCTACGGTTGCTGTTTTGAGTGTATTTATTCTTTTTATGGTTATCAATTTACTTTCTCAAGTACTCAAGTCCAATGCTGATACCTTTGTGACTTCTGATGGAGTAACTGTGGATCTTACTATAGAGGATATCAAAAAAGATCTTTTTATGTTTAAAGGTATGGATCCTACTTCTGAAGAGAAATCCATCAAATATAATGAAATATTGAGTAAACTTGATGTCTTACAAAGTAAAGGAAGATGGCTTGAAGATGTTGCTCAATTTAGAAAAGTTTTACAGTCAGAATATTATAAGGGATTCAATATCGTTTATGTAAGTAGTTTGAGTAAATTCGATGATGCTACTTTGGGAAAGAAGACGCAGATATTGAAATTCAATACATCTGAGACCGCTAAACTTGGTGATATACAATGATTGTATGTTTATAGAAATATGTATGTCGCTGGTGCTAAATCAGCATTGATAGGTGCACTTGATGATACTATGAGGTGAACAGTGATTGATTATAATTTTCCTTCGACTGACACTTTAAAATGATGTAGTCTCAACCTACTTAATGATGGACTATATTGTTATACAAATAATGCTGCTATTTATAATATCAATAAGGAAGGTGCACAGCCGGTTACAACTACAGATACCGAGCCATTTACCAAGAATATCGCTGGTGTGGCAACCTATGGAAAATCCAATTTGTATGTATTTGAAAATACCGTCAGTGCAGTAGGTAATACAACATTAGTGACAAGATACCGTAACACTTTGTGATCACAGATTATTTATCAATGAGGACAAAAATATTATCTGACACCTAATCTTACTTGATTTTCTGTGGTTTCAGGATTTTCTAGCTTTGCTATCGATGGATCATTTTTGACACGGAATGATGGTAAACTCTATCAATTTCGAAGAAATCCTCCAACAGCGTTTACCCTTGATATGCGTGAAATTAAATTGCTCGGAGGAGATAAAAAGGCACTTCAATATTCTGATGATGTAAAAGTGATTAGTTCTGTAAATTCAAAATATGTATTTTTATTTGATAAGATTAATCAGACATTTACCGTCTATGAATCACGTCCTGCAAAGAGCGCTGATGCGTATAATTACTGATTATATTATGTATTTATGTTCAAATTCGATATAGGAACGAATAAGGTGATTGATATTGCTATACCGGAATCTAGTGGAAATAGGCCAGAAATGTATATTTTGAGTGTCGAGGGTGTACATAAAATTGATTTATATGGGTTTATCGATAGTATCAGTAACGATAAAATGCTTAAACAATTGGAAGAATAATATTTCTTTAATGCAATAACATCTAGAGTATGAAACAAATATCTTCGAAAGAGCTTAGGGAACATTGGCATTCGTTTCGAACAAAAAAACAACATATCTATCTTCCGGAGAGTCTTTTGATTGGTGGAAAAGAAAGTACAGCTATGTTTACTATTGCGTGAATGCAGCAGCTTATTCCCTATCTTTCTGGGAAAGAGCATCCTTTGGGTGCTAGATTATACAATATCCAAAAATGTGTCAGAACTGTAGATATTGATGAAGTAGGTGATGCAAGTCATCTTACTTTTTTTGAAATGATGGGAAATTGGTCGCTCGGTGATTATTTCAAAAAAGAAGCAATTCAGCGAAGCTGGGAATTTCTTGTATATGAATTATGATTTGATCCGAAAAAATTGGCGGTTACCATATTTGCATGAGATACTGATGCGCCAAAAGATAAAGAAACTGCTGAATATCGAAAGAATATCGGTATGCCTAAAGATAAGATTGCATATATGTCTGCAGAAAATAATCGATGGAGTCCTGGTCCTGTATGACCATGTGGTCCTGATACGGAAATATTTTATCGGGTAGGTAAGGAAAAATTACCGCCAAAAGATTCCAATCCAAAGACTGATGAAGATAATTGGTTGGAGATACGAAATAATGTTTTCATGGAATTTTATCGTGATGATACAGGTAAACTGACGAAATTAAAAAATCAGAATGTTGATACAGGAATGGGATTTGAAAGAATGGCAAAAGTATTACAAGAAAAGGAAACAGTCTTTGATACTGATATTTTCGCTCCTTTACTTAATCATATTGAGAGGACACTTAATGTTTCTTATAAAGGGAATGAAAGAAGATTTAGGATTGTCGTGGATCATATAAGGACATCGTTTTTTCTTATTATGCAGGGAATTACTCCATCCAATGAAGGAAGGGGATATGTGCTTAGAAGATTAATTAGGAGAATGTATTATAATTTTATGTTATTGAAATCATGAGCGGAAACGGTTTTTGAAAGCTTTGTAACTACTATGGTGACTTTTGTTGATGCACTTACGGAAGCGAAAGCGGATACAAAACAGATTAGTGTGGTACTCATTAAAGAGGTGAATCAATTCCAAAAAACAATTATAAATGGTCAGAAGTTATTACAGGAACTCATATTTTCTGCTACCAAAAAGATTATAGCTGGGAAAGATATATTCAAGCTTTATGATACTTTTGGATTTCCTTTGGAATTAACGAAAGAAATTGTGGAAGAGCAATGATTGAAACTTGATATCAAAGGATTCGATAAAGAGATGGAATTACAACAAGAGAGATCTCGTGCTGGATCCAAGGATATGTTTACACAAGGGATTGATCGAGCTAGTTATCTTCAGGGTGTTCCTGCTACGGAATTTCTTGGGTATAATATATTAAAAATAGATGAGGTGAAATTACTCAAGGATTTTGATGTCCAAGGGCAAAGAGTTTTGATTTTTGATAAGACGTCTTTTTATGCGGAAAGTGGTGGACAGGTGGCCGATATATGAATTATTGAATTGGATGATGGTTCTAAGGTGAATGTGATCAAGGTTCAGAAATATAATTGAATTTTCTTACATTTTGTGAAATAATATTTGTTTATAAAAAAAACCTGGAATACATCCAGTTTTTTTTTATTTAATCGATCTTGTTGTATTTTGGGAAGAAGGTATAGACTATTTTGTAGAAGGAATCGATAACTTTATCTAATCCTTTTTCTTGTTTGAGCATTTTGTCTGTTAAGATTCCTTCAAGTTTGAATATTTCTTGTTCTACTTGTTTTCCTGTTTCTTGAAAGTTGGGGCTTGTACCTGTTTCGTTCATGGTTCTAAATTTTCGGAATAATTCATTGTAGGCTTCGTAGAATCTTTTGAAGAGTTGTCCTCATTTTGTTTTTGTCATTCCATCTATTTTTTCTGTGATATAGTCGTTGATGATATGCTGAATTTCTATTTTTTCTTCCGAAGAAATGCTTTTGAAAATAGGTCCGAAAGTTTCATGGTTTTCTAGATCAGAAAAATAGGGGATATATCTTTTTTTTTCTTCTATATTGCTGATGATGCTTCTGATTTGATTGATTTCTTGCTGTAACATACTAAATGATGAAACGATAAAACGATAAAACGGATAAACAATTAAACGATAAAATGGATAAAATGATGCTAAGACCTAAAGTCTAAGATCTATTTTGTTATTTTTCTACATTCTAAGTAATATCTTTTTTCTTCTGCTTCTCCCATAGAGAATGTCTTTCTTGGAAGTGCTCCGTCTACGATAACAGTTTTGAAGAATGCTTCTTTTGCCATAATAGGAAGGGTGAACCCTATATTTCCTTTTTTTGTTCCTAATGTTTCGGTAATATCTTCTCCATGGATATAATCAATTTTACTTTCTGTATTTTTTTTGAGATATTCATCGAGAAATGCTTGTAAATTTCCTACTTCGAGATTGAATTTCGGATGTTTGATTCCTGCGAGGATATAGGTGTTTGCGTACATGATGTTGAAATAATGTGTTGTTTTGTCAGAAGTCTTTTTGTTTTGTTTCATATCTTCAAAGTTTGTGAATTTTTCTATAATTAATTCTGATCCTTGTATATTGAAATATGTTTTCATTTCCTCAATCATAGTTTCAGGATTACTATTGAAAACTACTCTGTGGATAGGTTCAAATTCCAATCCATCATCATGGATATTTACTAATTCTACTAATGCGAATCTTGCAGGATGATTTGTTTTTTCTTCTTCGCTCAATTCTTGTTTTTTTTCTTCTCGGATTGCTTTTGCTGTTGCTAATGAATGATTTCCATCTCCCATAGCGAAAAGCAACACACCAAGGTCTTGAGTTAATCCGTATTTGTTTTTGAAATTTTCTTTGTTTGCTAATATTTTGATATTATTTGCAATATTCTGGATATTTTCTTCGTCTGCGATTTTGTATCCAATAATATGTCCGCCATTCATCATAAGGTCAGTATCATATATTTTTTCATATATTTCTATGTGATTGAATAATGGTTCGATGACTGTTTTTTTTGGATCGTCGATAAGTACCATAATATGTGGTGATTCGAGTGGTGCATCTTTTCTAATTTCTATTCTTGGGGGAAGTCTATCTAGAATTGTTCCTTCTGTTGCTCTGATGAGTGTTTGAGATTCTTTGCTATAATCATAGGCTTCGAGATCTAATGCTACCACTAATCCTTTTCTGGATACTTGATGAGAAGTTTTTCTATCAATCAAAATAAAAGAAGGTCCTTTATTTTCAAGAATCTCTTCGTTGAGATAGGTATTCATATGTTCTTGTATGTTTTGGATTCTTTCTTGTTTTCCTTCTTCTTCCAAATAGATTTCAGGGAAAATAATATGGTAGGTAGAAGGAATATTTGCTGTTAATGCTTTTACTTTGTTCCAGTATTCCGGTTGTGAAGTATATTGGTCGCAAGCAACGACTGCTCGTTTTTCTAGATCTACTCCTTTTTTTGGAAGATAAATTTCTGGTACCTTGAGTCCGATTTCTGGAAAAAATGTTTGCATAATGGTATGATTACAAGATAAAACGTTGAAATATTGAGGTGAATTTTTGAACAAAGAAAATCCTCTCTGGAGGACTTTCATTATTGGGATCGGTTATCACTATATATATCCGGTATCGTCTTTCAACATGACTTCATGGATAATTAACGGATATCTGCTCAATCTAGAAAATATCCACCGTTGAAGGTATCTTTTCTGACTCTTCCTATGATATTTGCGGTAGATTTATTGGATTTGATAAGTTCTTCTGCTTCTGATCCTTTTCCTCGGAACATGATGCTTAATTTTTTGTCTCAGAATTTTCCGTGGATTTTGAGATGGGATTTTCCGTTTTTTCCTAAACTTTCTATTTTTTGTATTTGTATATCTTCCAATAAGAAAATAGGTTCTTCGTTTCATTCACCGAAAGGTGCTAATCTGTCTATTTTTTTGAGTGTAGAATTATTTCGTTCATGTTCGTAAATTTTTGTATCTACTTTTACGGATTTGATAAGATTGTCTTCTGTGATACATCCTTCGCAGTAGATATTAAATTTTTCTACAAGTGTATTTAAATTTTCTAATTTTACGGTTAATCATCCTGCTCATCTGTGGCCTCAGAATCTTTCCAATAAATTTCCATGTTCTTTGAGCATATTGATAATACTGAAATAATCAGGTCATCTTAAGCTTGCTACGGCGATTTGTTTTTTTTGATCTACTTTCATAATCATAGACGGTTTGTTGTATTTTTCCGTTATTCTTCAGGAAACGATTCCAACAATTCCCTCATGGAAATTTTCATGGTAGGCAATAAGTATTTTTTTGTCTAATTCTAACATAGCTTCCGCTTCCTTGAATATTTGTTCTTGGACTTTTCTTCTTTCGGTATTTATTTGTTCTAGATTTTCTAAATATTCCAGTTGTTTCTCTCATGAATAGAGGAGTGAATAGAGACTATCATAAGGTGATGTCATTCTGCCTCATGCGTTGATTCTTGGTCAGATGATATATCCTATGTGATAAGTATCGATATTCCCTTTTATGTTCAAAAATTCCAAAAATCCTTTGAGTGATGCAGGGAGATGTTTGCGAGCGCTCATAAGTGCTAATCATTTTTTTACCATAATTCTGTTCTCTCCGGTAAGTGGAACGACATCAGCTACTGTTCCTATGGCTACGATAGAGAGAAAATAATTGAAAATATGATTTTTCTGTTTTTGATTAAATTTTGATTTGGATAACATTGCACAGATGACTTTGAATGCTACACCTACTCATGCCAGTCATTTGAAGGGATAATTTTCTGAAACTACGGGATTAACTACGGCGACTGCCTCTGGAATAGATTCCAAATCTTGATGATGATCTGTAATAATCAAATCTATTCATTGTTCTTTTGTATAGATAGCTTCTTCGAGTGAAGCGATACCGTTGTCTACGGTTATGATAAGTTGTATTCATTTCTCTTTCATATTATCGATATGTTGTTTTTTGATTCCATATCCTTCTTTAATTCTATCGGGATATTGGATGCTTATGTTTTTGTATTTCAAAAATTTGGTGAGAAATTCATAGAGAATATAACTTGAAGTTATTCCATCTACATCATAATCTCAAAAAATCATTATTTTTTCTTTATTTTTTATTGCCTGAATAATTCTATCTACTGCTTTTTCCATATCATTCAATAAAAAAGGATCCAATCGGTAGTCAGAAAGTTTGGGATCCAAAAAAGCGTCGACATTATCGTCGATTCATCTGATTTTAAATAATCTGGTCAACAGATCTTCGTTGGGATCGTCGTATACTACGTGATAATTCATATTCAGCTATATGTGAGAAGTTTGAAACGATATAAACGCTTAAACAACTAAACGTTTAAACGATGAAATGATGAAATGATGTTGTGTGGATATTGTAGTATTTTAGAAAACAAATACAAATAGAAGTACAAAAAAAACACCAGAGAGAATACTTCCAGTGTTTTTATATCGTATTTTGTTCGTACACATGACCTTTTTGTTTTTACCCAATAGTTATTTTTAATGAGAGAGCACCGGGATGAGCTTCATACAGCCCATAATAATAATCAATAGTACTGATTATTGGTATGGAATTTATATAACCTCCTTCAAAAAACGATTAGTGTTTTGATTGAAGGTTATATAATTAACAAATCGATAATTTCTCATTACATTTCGAACTTATTCGTTTGTTAATTATAAGAGCCCCGATACTCTCTCTGGGTCTATCCGATCTTATTGGGTACAAGATCTGGATAGTGTTTAAGGAGGAAATACCTCCAACACAATTACCTATACCAAGGATGTGTAGTGAAGCCTTACGATAAGTAATTATGTTACTATAAGTATACTCAGGATTTCTGTATATGCAAAAACTCCGCTACCTTATTGTTTATATTAATTATCTTGTGATGGACTTATTTTTCTATGTATATATAGTATTTTATGCGGGTATTCTTTGATAACAAAACGTTATCAATTGTTTCGTTGTATTTGTTATATTTTTATTGGTTTTTGTTTTTGAAAAAAGAGGCGATTTTCCGCCTCTTGAGAATATTTTTATGTTTTTATATACTAATTATTTTCCTAATTTGATTTTAAGGTTATCTATCATATCCTTGGACATCATATCCAAATTGTATTCTGGTTTTCGATTTCGATCTTTTTGAGCGACGTTGTCGTCGATAGATGCCGGCCAAGAGTTAGCTATTTTTTGTCTGAAATCTGGTACGTAGGTGCAAGTCAATTTTGGAATATATTTGCGTACATTTTTTTCCAGCTCTTTGGCTGAAAATGAAAAAGCAGTTAGATTGTAACTTGTGTGAATTTTTATAGCAGAAGCGTCGGTTTCCATGATATCGATAGTCGCTTTGACAGCGTCTGGCATATACATCATGGGAAGTGTTGTATTTTCGTTGACGAAGAATTCATATGTTCATTTTTCTATTGCGTCATAATATATCGCAACTGCATAATCTGTTGTTCATCCTCCTGGTAAAGTCTTTCGGCTAATTATTCATGGATATCTTAGACTTCTTGTATCTAATCCGTATTTTTCGTAATAATACTGGCATAATAATTCTCCGGCGACTTTAGTAGTTCCATACATAGTGGTTGGATCCATAGGCGTGAATTGTGGTGTATCGATTTTAGGTGTGTTTGGTCCGAATGCTGCGATAGAGCTTGGTCGGAAAAATTTCTTGATTTTGTATTCTACGGCAAGATCTAACATTATCTTCAATCCATTGACGTTGACTTCTCGTGCGAGATTGGGATCTTTTTCTCCGGTTGCAGACAATACACCAACGAGATGATAGATGATATCTATATCGTATTTTTGAATTAATTCTTTCATTCTTTCTTTGTTGGTGACATTTCCGATTTCAAATGGTCATCCAGTTAACAATTCTCCTGTCGGTTTGGTTCTATTCCCTACAGCGATAACATTTTCTCATCCATAAATTTTTCTCAATGCAGGAACTAATTCTGATCAAATCTGTCCTGTAGCGCCGGTTACTAAAATTTTGCTCATACGTATGATGATAAATATATAAAAATATTATTGTTTGTTATTTTTTTTGGTATTTCTTGATAAATATTTTTGAAATATGTATCTAGATCGTCTGTTGATTTGATATATTCTAAACTATTTTCAAAATCATTTTTCTCTATTTTTTCTTTACTAAGTACTTCTATTGCTTGTATTTTTACTAATTGTATGGTTTTTGAAAAAATAGGAGTTTTTTTTTCATTATCATTTCACGGAATATTTATTACTCTTGCTTTTACTACTTCTCCAGATATATATCATCTTTCTTTGGGATATATTCTATTTCCAGGTCTGAAAATGGTTATTTGTTCTTTTGATAACAAATCTTTTTCGTCTTCTTTTCTAAATGAAATATCATTTCTATCTAAGTACATTTTTTGAATTAATAGTAAAATAATAACATTTTTTTTATTTATATAATTTTGTTTATTGTGTTGATATATTCTTCTTTTTGTCTTAATCAAATGAGATTTTTAATAATTTTTCCTCATTTAAATATTTGTATATTAGGAATACTGTTGATTTGGTATTTTATAGCTAGTTCAAAATTTGCAGGGTGTTCAGTGTCGACTTTTATAATTTTGATTTGTTGATTGTCTTTGTATTGTTGTGCGATTTCTTCGATAGTAGGTTCAAGCATTTTACATGGTCCACATCGTGAAGCTCGAAAATCCACTAAAGCAATTCCATCAAATGTTTCTACTTCCGTAGAGAATTGTTGCGGTCCTGTAATATGAATTACCACTTCTTGTTGTTGTGTGGTTTTTCTCATGGGTATGCTAGTAAAAAAATAAATTATTTACATATACATATTTGTAATATTTTATTATTCATTAGTGCGTCAGCAATTTTTTTATGAGCACTTCTCAATATTCTGCAAAAAGTAGATGCTGATATTTTCATTTTTTTTGCTGCTTCGTTCATGTTAATATCTCCATAATCATATAATCTAATTGCTTCGTATTCATCCATACCAAGTTCTATAATTTCTTGATGATTTTTTTTTGTTGTGGGTCAAAATGTTGTACAGATGGGTATACATCCTATTTTTCTGGTTTTTTTTGTTCTTGCCATACTAAACGATACAATGTTAAAATAATGAAGATGTTATTTATGTATTTTGATAGTGATGGTAGCTTTTTGTGGGAGTTTTTTTTCTTCTGCTACTTGATTCAAAAGATTTTCAAATCATCCATCATAGGATCTGAATCCTACGTGTTCGTATTCTTTTCCATTGATGATCAATATCTCTCCGAAGAGTTCCCCTGTGAATGTATGGGTTGTTTTCATATTTTTTTGCTATATTAAAAGAGTTTTGTGAGTACAAAGAGTAATGCTATCACTATTCATAAGAGGAATCCTCGTGTGGAATGTCTTTTTTCGTATTCTCTTGCTTCTGGAAGGAGATGGGCTGCAGATATATATATCAATACTCCTACGACAAATCCTAAAGCTAGTCCAATAGCTGAAGGAGAAAGCATATTCATAAAAGGATATGCTATAAATGCTCATAGAGGAGTGGTGAATGATGATATCAATAGTGCATATACTATTGCTTTTTTTCTACTTATTCCACTTTTGAGTAATACTGAGTATACGATTACTCATTCTGCGAATTCGTGAAGTACGAGTCATATTCATGATAACATTCCCATTAATATACTTATACTGAAGGTTACACTATATATTACTCCATCGACGAATGAATGAATTCCTATACCTTCCATCGCTGTTATTCCGAATGCTAATGATTTTTGTTTGGTTTTTTTTTGGATGATATTGTTGCTGAGGAGCATAAATAAGAATCATACTACTGCTGCAAATCCTGCATACTCATTTTTGGTTATAGCTTCAGGTAATCAGAACATTAGCGGACCTGCTAACAATACTCATGCTGCTAGACACATGAGAAATGTTTTTGCTTGTTCGGTCCATTTTTTGTTTTTGTATATCACATAAATACCAAACGCATTAATAATTGCAGCGCTTATGCTGAATATTGCTATTCGTCCGAATGTTCACATATGGCAATATTGTATAGTATAAAATAGTATAAAAATAATATATTTTTATTTTAAATAATATATTTTATTGTATTTTTTATATATTTAATGAAATATATTTCATAATCAAGAGTTTTTTTTGTATATAATATATATTTGTATATAATTTTTTAAAAAAATTGTCAACCTTTATTTGTTGTATTGTATTGTATTGTAAATATACGTAATAAGCGTATTATCTTTCTATAAGAAAGTTTTTTATTTTTTAATAAACAACTAAAATTATGAAAACATTTTCTAAATTTTTATTGGCCGTTTGTGTTATTCTCGGTTTTGCTGGAACGACGATGGCTGCAACAGCACCATCTCTTGGATTAGCTGATGGTTATTCAGTTTTTGGTAAAGCTGGTATAACTGAAACTCCTGCTGCAACGACTCATGTTTGGGGAAATGTAGGTTCTGATACTACTATTGGTCTTATTGCTTGACAAGTGGACGGATCTATAATTACTCCAACACCTGCAACAATTGAAAATGCAATTGCTACAGCGTATGGTGCATTATCTCAAACGCCCGCTACAGGTATTAGTTTGGCAGGAACAGTTACTGTCACTCCAGGCGTTTATACTGTATTAGCTACAGAAACACTTGACGGTACAGTAACTCTCAGTGGTGCGGGTGTCTATATTTTTCGTAGTGCTTCTGCTTTCCATGTCTGAAGTGACGCGAAAATGCTTTTGGCTGGTGGAGCTGATGAATGTAATGTTAGTGTATTTTGGCAAATTCCTACCACTATGACTATCGGTACTAATGCACACATAATAGGAACTATTATTACAGAATCTTCACATATTACTATTGCAAATGGTGCAACTTTACAAGGTAGAGCCTTTGCATTAGGTGCAGGTCAGGTTACCTTGGACAATAATCAAATCACTCGACCAGTATGTACAGTTTTTCCTGGAACTGGTACACTTCATGTTATCAAGAATGTCATTAATATAGGTGGGGGAACTGCTGTTGCTTCTGACTTTATCATTTCCGTACATACATCAACGGGTGTGTTTGCAGGAAGTGGATTGGGACTTTGAACACCTGGAACTACGTATTTGCTTTCTTCATGAACATATACAGTAACTGAACCGATAAATGTTGATTATACTACTACGTTCTCACTTCTCCTTGGTGATTGTCTTAATTTTACTATTTCCAGTGGTGATGATAAAACGTGTACAGTACTTAATACCTATATCATTCCAACACCGACACCATCAGGTGGAGGAGGTTGATGATCACTATTGATCGATGTTTGTCCAGAATGAGATTATTCGACAAGTTATTATGATTGAATATGTTGATTATTACCTGCTGCAGCTACTCAATCTATTCACATCGTAAAAGTTGCGAATCGTTTGATTCCATTTCCTTATGGGGGTGGTGATGTTGTCTATACCTATGCAGTAACTAATCCAAGTAATACTGCTATAAGTGATGTTGTCGTTACTGATGATAAATGTAGTCCGATTATTACTATTGGTGGCGATGTCAATAATGATGATTTGCTCGATACTGATGAAGTACGAACGTATACATGTTCAACAAATATTTCAGTTACTACGAGAAATATCGCTACGGTTGTAGGTGAAGCAAATGGTGTCACTGTTTCTGATACTGATTTTGCTAATGTCGTTGTTGAATCTCCAATTTCTGTTGTACCAAAACTTCCTAAGACTGGACTTGCTGGTATTGCATTATGGAATCTTGCTATCCTTGGTGGTATCTTCCTTGTATTCTCAATTTCATTTGTTGTAGCTCTTAGAAAACGTGATATCTAATTTATGTAATTCTAATATATATATGAAATTAAAAAAATTATTACGATGATCATTATTTATTATTAATGTTATCGTCATTATATTTTTTTTACTACTTCTTTTTTTTCTTGTTTTTGGCGTACCAGAGTGGTTTTATTCTTATGCTAAAACTAGTGATCAGTCAGTGGTTGTATCTCCTCAAAGTGTCTTTTCTGTAGAACAATTTTGATTTCCTGTTCGTATTCAGATTTTAAAATTAAACATTGATGCTCCTGTGTTACCTGTTGGTCTTACTGTCGATGGGGCAATGGATGTAACTAATACTCCTTATGATGCAGCTTGGTATAAACTAGGTCCGCGTCCTGGAGAGAAGGGCAATGCCGTTATTGCTGGACATTATGGGAGATGGAAAAACGGCGCAATATCAGTATTTAATAAGCTAGATACATTGGTCAAAGGTGATAGAATATCTATTGTAGATGATAAAGGTGTAGTAATCTCTTTTATTGTGCGTGAAAGCAAAGTATATGCATTTGATGCAGATGCTTCAGACGTATTTATTTCAAATGATGGAATATCACATCTTAATCTTGTAACTTGTATCCAAGATAAAATTACAAAAAAATATCCCAATCGTCTAGTGGTATTTACAGATAAGGAAGTTTTTACTGGTGCTAAATAAGAAATAATTGGATATAAAAAAATCCCTTTAATTGGGGATTTTTTTAAATTCTTTTTATAATGAAATATTTTG
>CAZBQE010000015.1:0-11552 GCA_964494005.1 uncultured Candidatus Peribacteria bacterium
GAAAACAAAAACATTGGATAAAAAGATCAAGCCGGATGCTATACTCTGGATAGATATTTCATCTATACATGACCTACGCCTCGCCTACAACCCCGGAGTACTCCGGGGGCCCATTCCGGACTCGACCACGTACGTTGCTTTATCTATGATGAGATTCCTATCTCGTGGCGAGCATCCGGCGTTGTAATATAGTTTGTGGAGTAATGGCTTTTTTTGGATCTGGCGGGTGTATATTAGTAAATTTTTTCTTGATACTTATGTCTTGATACTTTTGTCTTTTTTTCTTCTTGAAAAATTTTCTGAATACTGTATTGTAAAACCCCACATTTTTTTGTTTATTTTTACTTATATAATTATTTGACGTATGTGATTATTTGGAAGTAGTAAGAAAAAGTATGTATACTTTTTTGGTGAAACAAAAGGCCTCGGGAAAGATATGCTTGGAGGTAAAGGAAAAAATTTATCTGAGATGGTTGAAATGGGATTGCCTATTCCTATGGGATTTACTATTACGACAGAAACCTGTGATGCATATTACAAAAATAATAAGGCGTATCCAGCAGAAGCGATAGAACAGATTGGGCATGAATTAAAAAAACTTGAGCATGTGACAGGAAAAAAGCTTGGAGATCACAAAGATCCATTGTTAGTTTCTGTAAGGTCTGGAGCTGCTGATTCTATGCCTGGGATGATGGACACGGTATTGAATTTATGACTTAATGATGAATCTGTACAAGGATTGATAGAAAAAACAGGTAATCCAAGATTTGTACGAGATAGTTACAGAAGATTTTTGCAGATGTTTGGTGATGTCGTGATGGAAGTTCCTCATCATGAATTTGAGCATGCATTGCAATCAGTCAAAGATGCAAAAGGAGTAAAACTTGATACCGAGTTGGCCGTTGAAGATTTTCAGAAAATAGTTGCTTTGTACAAAGAAGTGATCAAAAAAGCTACCGGAACAGAGTTTCCAACTGATCCAAGGGCACAATTGAAAATGGCTATTGATGCGGTATTCAATTCTCGAAATAACGACAGAGCTATCGTATATAGAAAACTTAATGATATCAGATGATTACTTGGTACTGCAGTAAATGTACAAGCGATGGTATTTGGAAACATGGGAGAAACTTCTGGAACATGAGTATGTTTTACTAGAAATCCATCGACGGGAGAAAATAAATTCTATGGAGAATTCTTGATGAACGCTCAAGGTGAAGATGTTGTTGCAGGAATCAGAACACCATTGGAAATTTCTGAATTGGAAAAAATAATGCCTGACTGCTACAAAGAACTTGTCGAGATTTATGAATGACTCGAAAAACATTATAAAGATATGCAAGATATGGAATTTACTATTCAAGAAGGAAAACTCTATATTCTTCAAACAAGAAATGGAAAAAGAACTGCTGCTGCCGCCATCAAGATGGCAGTAGATATGGTAAGAGAATGATTGATTAATGAAAAGGAAGCAGTATTGAGAGTGAAACCAGAACAGCTTGATAGTTTGCTTCACAAACAAATAGATCCAAATGCAAAAAAAGCTGCTGATTTATTAACAAAATGATTGCCTGCTTCACCAGGAGCTGCGGTAGGAAAAATAGTATTTACTGCGCAAGCGGCACATGATCGAAATGAAGAAGGACAAAAAGTTATCTTAGTAAGAACAGAAACTTCACCAGAAGATATCGTTGGTATGGTAGCTTCTCAAGGAATTTTGACGGCGAGAGGAGGAATGACCTCTCATGCTGCCGTAGTTGCTAGAGGAATGGGAAAATGTTGTGTAGCAGGAGCTTGAGAAATTGTTGTGAGTGAAAAAGACAAAACACTTACTATCAAAGGAAAAATATTAAAAGAAGGAGATACGCTTACTTTGGATGGTTCTACAGGAGAAGTATTTGCTGAAGCATTGGCAGTAGTTGATCCAGAACTGAGTGGTGACTTTTCAACACTTATGAATTGGGCTGATAATTTCAGAACCTTATTGGTAAGAACAAATGCTGATACGCCACATGATGCTGAAGTAGCAAGAAAATTTGGTGCGCAAGGTATTGGTCTTTGTAGAACAGAACATATGTTTTTCGCTGAAGATAGAATTAGAGCAGTGAGAGAAATGATCTTGGCGGAAGATGTTGATGGAAGAAGAAAAGCATTAGCAAAACTTCTCCCTTTCCAAAAAGAAGACTTTATCTGAATTTTCAAGGCGATGGCTGGACTTCCTGTTACGATTAGATTTTTGGATCCTCCTTTGCATGAGTTTTTACCTCAAGAAGACAAAGATATCGTTGAACTTTCTCAAACTATGGGAGTGGAATTAGAAGTTGTAAAGAAAAGAATAGAAGCGTTACATGAATTTAACCCAATGCTTGGACATAGAGGATGTAGATTGGTTGTTACGTATCCAGAAATCGCAGAAATGCAAACAGAAGCAATTATCTCTGCAGCTTGTGAACTTAAAAAAGCTGGAGTAGATGTAAAACCAGAAATTATGATTCCATTAGTATGATTCAAAGCTGAATTGGACTTTAATACGGAAATCGTAAGAAGAGTTGCTACAGCGACTATGGAAAAATATGGAGTAGATATTGACTACAAACTCGGAACAATGATCGAAGTACCAAGAGGTGCAGTGACAGCCGACAAAGTTGCGGAAACAGCGGAATTCTTCTCATTTGGAACCAACGATTTAACACAAATGACGCTTGGATTCTCTAGAGATGATGCTGGTTCATTCATCAAGGAATATGTACACCAAAATATTTTTGAAAAAGATCCATTTCAAACATTAGATACTGAAGGAGTTGGTCAATTAGTACAAATGGCAGTTGATAAATGAAGAAGAACTAGATCTGATATTAAACTTGGAATCTGTGGAGAACATGGTGGAGATCCAATGTCTATCGCATTCTGTCACAAGGTTGGTTTGAACTATGTAAGTTGTTCACCATTTAGAGTGCCTATCGCAAGATTGGCTGCTGCACATGCAGCGTTAAAATAACTAACAACTAACAGTGAACAACTAATTAATAAAAAGAAAATTTCAATATCAGTCTGTTAGTTATTAGTTGTAAGTTGTTAATTGAAAAAAAGGGCATCTTTAGATGTCTTTTTTTTGTATATATCATATAAAGAGGAGCTATACACAGCTCCTCTTGACCCTGAAAAATCTTTTTAATTTCCTGGGATTCCCAGGATAATAATTTGCCAATCTGATCCGTTGCCGTACCAATTGGAAACACCCATTTCTGCAACATTTTGTTGGTTTGCTTGGGCGGTAGGAGTCCGATAAAAATCAGCTCCTATTTGGACCAATGCAGGTCCGGTTATTTTCACTTTCATTTCTACCCATACGCGTTGTGTTCCTGTGGGAACGTATGGTTTTGGATTTTGTGTATCCCACCAGTGCCATACCTTGTCGGGATGGGTGTTTGGAAAGAATCTCAGCCATCCTTCGGATGTATAGGTCACTGGCATTTGCTGGTGATCATCTGTACCGAACCAAGGATTCCTTGAATACAGTCCAAACCAAACTGAACCTTGATCATATGCATTGTAGGTGTCTTCGCATATGAGTTGGTTGGTACCATTAACGACTGCCCACAATTTTAGATAATCCACTTCTACCATACTTTCTCCATATCCTTGTCGGATATCGTGCACAGCTTGTGCCCAAGGTATAATAGCTGTAAATCCTTCTGGAGGGGTAAGTCGATGAATGTGTTCGTACGGCCATGCCGCATCTGGTGGAGGGCTAATTGGAATGGTAGGAGACACATTGCTTGTGTCATTTTCTTCGCCCTCGTTTTCTTCATTGTTGTTATCTGACGTATTGTCAGATTCCTCATTATCATTCCAGTTGTTATTATCCCATGAATTATTGTCGATGGGAATTGGATCTGGATTTTGAGGAGGATAAATCTCAAATTGCTTTTCGCATCCCAGGGTCAAAAAGGACGCTAGGGAGATGATGCATAGCATCATTTTCCCAATTGATAATTTTTTCATAAAATTGATTTTTTTGTACTATACATATACGGATTTTTCTTATAAAATCAATTGTTTATTTATAACTTGACTTTTGTTTGTTTTTTGTTAAAAGCATTCTTCGTAAAAACAAAATTATTAGTAATTAAAAAAAACAAAAAATTATGACAAAAAACACATGTGTTGAATCAAGAGGAAAAGGTATACGTCTTTTTTCTGGGCGTTTTGCAATTATGCAAGAAAAACCAAATTTGCTTGTATATGAGATCAAGAAAAATGCTCTTTTGTCTTATGATTTCAAGGTTCCTGCGTATTCTTTTTATGGAAAAATTGAACAACATTTACGAAATCATCAAACGTTTGTTCCTGTTGTTGAGGCTATTACGTGGCAAGATTTGTTGGAATATAATCCAGTATTGTTTGCTATGCAGAAAAAAATTGTTGCTTATGAAGGAAGAAAATTTTCTGATCAAGCATGGGATTTTTTAGCTCAACAATTAGTTCTTTTTCTACAAAAAAATCACACTCTTGGTACAACACCAGAAATTATTATTATTGAAAAAATGATGTTTGTTTAACATTATTGTAAAAAGTCTGGAGAATTTCTCCAGCTTTTTTCTATATCGACTGTTTTTGAAAACATAAATCACTTCACTTACATTCGTACTTTATGTATCAAAAATCGTCGATATATATTTGAGACATCATAAAAGATTTCATTATATTCAAACTTTTATTGTGTCTCAAATATATTTGCACTATCTTGTTAAAACATTACAATATATTACATCGACTGTTTTAGAAATCTTTAATTTATTCACTATGTTTTAAATTAAAGTATCTAAAATTGCCGATATATATTCTCCTTCAAAAATATGTTTCAATGTTTTTGATTGAAGAATATATGGTTGCCAAAATGAATAATTATTCAATTGGCAAACCATAATTTCGACAACATAAAAAACCTTATATGTTCCTTCAAAAATATATCTCATATTTTTGATTGAAACATATATAGTTACCAACTCAATAATTTCTCATTATGTTTCGAAATTATTTGGTTGGTAATCTACATTTTATTTCGTTTTTTTATTGTGTCTCAATTATGTGAACCTACTTATGACAAAATTTTCTTATCGATAGCAAAATCAGATACTATATCGCTGATAAAATTTCTTCGTTGTATTGTGAATGGTGATGTCAAGCGTTGATAGAGATTTGACCATGAAAAGGCTCGATAACTACACTTATTTCACATATTTCGGAAAACTTCTTCGTGATTGACAAAGACTCGACTTTCATTGAAAATTGAAAATTGAAAATTGAAAATGGAAAATTTATCCTTGGAGATGTGTTGGAAGTAGATGTGGAGAAATTGCTTTCTAAAAAAAAACTTCATTCTGAAAAGACCTTAATTGTTGGGAATCTTCCGTACTATATTACCTCTCCGATATTGAGAAAATTCTTTTCGGCGTGACAACATTATGCGGGAGGAGTGTTTATGGTACAAGATGAGGTTGGGCAAAAAATCAAAACTGATGCCAAGAAAAAATCTTATTTACGACGATTACTCAATTTTTTTTATGAGGTAAAATATCTCAAATGAGTACCTGCAAAGTGTTTTAAACCTGCTCCAAAAGTGAAAAGTTGCTTAATTGAATTAAGAATTAAAAATTGAGAATTGAAAATTAATCGAGATAGATTTATAGCGTTTTTGGAGTTATTTGCGCCGTTTAGCAGAAAAACGTTGTGAGCAATTCAAACGATGATCAAAAAAAAGTCAGATTGTAATTTTATTATTCCAGAAGTTTTACAAAAAAAGAGGTTGGAAGAACTTGATCGGTTGGATATTGAAGCAATCCTTGAATAAGGTCTAGCTTGAAAATGTTCATCTATTGACTATAAACTTTCATATATTTATTTTGTTGTATATATCATGAGCGTTCTTGTTTATAATGGAGAAAAATTCAAAAAAGGCAAATCACGATATTTGATATTCGCTATTATTGTTGCGAGTATATTCGTGCTTTCCATCATTAATAATAACATTGTGTGAGCAGTTTTGATTTTCTTTTTGCTTGGATGATATTTTTATTATTCTACGATAAGTAGTCAGGTTGTGAAGATGATCATCCAAAAAAATCAGCTTGTTATAGGAAATAAGAGTTATCCTCGATCAGATTTTACTTGATATGTTTTGGAAGTACATACCAAGACTCAAAATATCAAGAATATCGTATTTTTGACTTCGAAGTGACATATGATTCATACTTTTCATGATTCTTTGGATACTATTCAATGATTTATTATGGAATTGGATACGTACATTCCTATGTTGAGTGCGTATCATCAAACAGCATTGGAAAAATTTTCCAGAAAAATGAAACTTTAACTTGAGTATTAAGTATCAAGATAATTTCTATCATTTTTCATTATTCATTATTAATTATTCATTAAAGAAATGATTTCCTCACATAGATTAGTTATCAAGGATGCGGCATGGCAGCTGATAGGAAGGATTATCAGCGCACTTTTTTGATTTTTGACGATCAAGATTATTACACCGTATCTTTGACCTTTACAATACGGTGATTATTCTACGATACTTAAATATTTTGCCATCTGGACAGCTTTGGCTGATTTGTGATTGTATGTTCTCGCGGTCAAACAGCTGTGAGCTATCAAAGAATGAAATAAAGATCCTGATCATACACATCTAAAATCTGAATATGGAAAATTCGTCGGTACAAGATTGATTATTATGTCGTTGGTATATGTAATTGCTATTGTTGTTGCTTATTTGCTTCCTGCATATACATCCAATCCTTATCTTGTTTGGTGATTACCATTTGGACTGATTTTTTCTGCGAGTTTTATGTTTGCTGGTATCCAGCAATTACCATTACAAATTTTTTGGAGGATGGATAAGTTGAGTCGATCATTGATTGTTGCTAGATTGTCTCAGATAGCTGTTTTGATTCCTGTGGTGTTCTTTATTTTCAAAGGTGTGACGTTTGATGGAACAACAATGTCTATTGTCGCATTTTGTTGTATTATGTTTTCCGTGGTTGCGAGTTCAATCGGGCAAAATATTCAGATTCATATTAGTGCGAGAAAATTGCTTCCGCTCAGAATCCATTTTGATTGGAATTTTACCAAAAATATTATCAGACGTAATCGGCAATATGGGGTTTCTTATTATCTCAGTAGTTTTCATACGTTGATTGTATTACTTTTTCTTTGACGATTTTTTCCAACTTCGTGAGGATTCGGATATGCGGGAATTCGAGCTTTGGCATTGTCGTTGATAGAGATATTACTTATTATCCCTTCGTCATTATGAAATTCGTTGCTTCACAAGATATCTACGTATTCATTAATCAATAAACGTAAAAGTTTTGGTAATCTTTTGCTCTTGGTTTTTTGGATTTGAGTTGTTATTGCTATCAATTTTCGATTATTTTCCGATTGGATTATTATGTTGGTATCTGACAAATCTTTTCTTGGAAGTTTCGATACGATCGCACAATGGTGATCCAATCAGGTTTTGCCGTTTTTGGGTATAGTTTTGGTATGAAGTTTTATCAAGCAAGTTTATAATTATCTTTTTGTTGCCGTGGATAAACAGAACGTTCTCTTGCCTATCAATTTTGTCGGTATTTTGGTTGGTATACCGTTTGGTGTTTGGATAATTCCGCAGTATGGACTTTTGTGATGAGTAATCACTCAGCTTACGATTGAATTGTTGTTTATGTGTGGTGCTATTTGGGTTGGAAAAAGAAAACAGGTCCAGCCGATTTTTTCTTTGCATATATGAGGAAAATTATTGCTCCTTCTTTTGTTGATGTGAAGTGTCGGATATATTCTTTTACATATGTTTGCTATTACTATATTTCGATTTTTTGTTATTGCTATTATACTCAACCTTCTTGTTCTTTATCTTTCCCTTCCTTCTATCAAAAAAATCGCTAAATGATTGACCGTGGAGGATACACCTAATGAAGATATTCCCAGTAATGTAGTCTATTAGGCAATTTTTTTGAGGTAGATATGGGTTTTTTCGTTATCTGTTTGCTCTATTTTCGTAATTTTTACTTTTATTTTTTCTCCTGCTTGTATTGTTGTTTCTTTTTTTTCTGTTTCTATGATTCCTGAAATTCTTTCTCCTAGTTTTACGAATACTTTATCGTTTCTTACGTTTCTGACAAATCCTTCTAAAATTTGTCCTATTTTGAGTTTTTCTATTTCTATAGCAGGAAGTTTTTTTTCATGTTTTTCTTTGGATTGTTGTTTCTCTATGTTATTGAAGTATTCCATGATCATTTTTTTTGCTTGCTTTGGTGGTTCTTTAGTAAAAAGGTCGTCTTCGGTAAATTCAAAATCTTTTAATATATTTTCCAAGGTTTTTTTATCGATATTCTTTTTGTGAATAAAATGTCCATTGGGAGCGATTCCTGCTATCGGTTTTTTGAATTCTTGGAAGGGATCGAAAATGTAGAGATATGGTTCCCTTGTTTCTTTATCTATCCCTAGTTTGAATATACCTTCATGATAGTGTGCCATTATTTTTGGAGCATTTTCAAATTCATCGTCGAATACTGCGATAAATCTTGTATTATTTAATCTCAATCATCTGTTTTTTATCTGTTTGTATTGTTCTATATCTTTTTCCATGTTTTCTAATTCTTTGTCAGAAATGTTTTTCCAGGTCGTGGGTTTTGTTATTGTTTCTCCTTTTCTTTTGTATATTTTTTTGAATGTATGTTTTTCTAATTCTTTGTCTGATAATATTTCGAATCCTGTATGTGTTGGGTCAGCAAAATATTTATAGATATCTTCGATAGGTATGCTATGATGTAATCCAAAAAGTGTTCTATGGTTATTTTTGTAATCTATACGGTTTGTTTGGTATCATAATCCATCTATGATATCTACGAAATCTACAAATCTCTGTATTTGCTGTTTTTCTTTGGGATGGATTTTGTTGAGTGATCTAAGTATGGTGTGAAGCATATGCGTGCTTGAAGTCGGTCTATTGGTTCTTTGTGCTTCTTTGGAATCATCAGGATGTTCATCGAAAATTGCTTTGGATCAGATAAGTGTCTTGTGTATTTTTCCCTTGATTGTTTTTTCTACATTTTCTATTTTGATTCCTTTTGCTGTTTTTCCTGAATCGAAAGTTACTCCTTTTTCTAAACTTTCTCCGTGAGGTACTTCTTTGATTTTTCCTTTGATATCTCGTTTTTCTGTTTGTTTATCTGTGAAAAATCCGCTTTTTTTGAGCAAAAACTCTATCGCTTTTTTGTCGATGTCGTTTCCTTTGTGGAGTCCTACATTTTTTCCATAAGCTCTTTTGAATATTTCAAATATATTTTCCATTTCTTCTCTTTCCCGTTTTTTTTCTTCTTCTTTGTATGCTCTATATTGTTTTTCGTTTCTTTCATCAAACATTTTTTTGATTGCTTCTTTTCTACTTTCAGTTCCAAAATGTTTTTTGAGAAGCGCTTTTCCTCATTTTTTATCTAGTCTTTTGAATAATCGGTCATTGAAGTCCATCTGATATCCATGGGCTTTTTTGTTTTTTTCATCTATGATGCCTTTGAGTGTTGTATGGATTTTGTTCGCTGTTTCTTTTTGAGTTCTTCATTTTTCTCCTTTATCATATATTTCGAATCCTAATTCTTCTATTTGTTTATTTCGATCCGTTTGTTTTTTTTGTTGTATATTTTTGGCCATTTTCGCTTTTTCTTTACATTGTAAATAATATTACTATATTATATGTTAATTATACTCCAAATTATCGAAAAAAGCAAATTTAAAGATTAACTTAAAGCTTTAAGCCTAAAGTTCTCTGTTTTATATTTATATATTCTTGTTTGTTTTATGGTTAAGACTTTAGCGATAGAAACGAGTTGTGATGATACTTCTGTGGGGATTGTACACTTTGATGGAGAGATTTTTTCTGTTGAATCGCTTTTGGCGTATTCGCAAATTCAAGATCATCAGCAATATGGCGGTGTAGTGCCTGAAATAGCTTCTAGACTTCATTCTGACAAAATTATCGAGGTTATCAAAAATATTGGTCTAGATAAGATACAAGATGTGGATTTCATCAGCGTGACGACACATCCGGGATTGCCATGATCTCTTGTAGTAGGAAAAGCTGTTGCTTCTTTACTTTCTGCGTATTATTCCAAACCTTTGGTACATGTTAATCATATTTATGGTCATTTATTCTCTTTGTTGCTTGAAAGGAAACTATCTGACATACAATTCCCGCTAGTTGTGCTGACGGCGAGTGGTGGACATAACGATATTTATGTGGTAAATAATTGAGAATTGAAAATTGAGAATTGAGAATGAATTGAACGAAGAGAGTTTGGTTGATATAAAGTTGCTAAAGTCTGATATACTTTGGATGATGCAGCGGGCGAGTGTTTCGATAAAGTCGCGAGAATGTTGTGATGACCATACCCTGGAGGACAACGAATAGGTGAAAAAGCTTTACAGTGAAAACCAAATAGTGACGTTGAATTCAAAAGGATCTTTCTTTCCAAGGATGAATTTGAATTCAGTTTTTCGTGAATGAAAAGTCAGGTATCGTTTCTTTTGAAAAAATTAGAAAAGAATTGAAAATTGAAAATTGAGAATTGAAAATTAGATATTCCAGAGCAGTTAGTGTGTGATATTGCGTATGAGTTTCAAGAAGCGGTCGTCGAGGTTATGGTTAAGAAATTAGTCAGAGCGGGAATTGCTTTCAACGCAAAGACTTTATGATTGGCTGGAGGAGTGTCGTGTAATGATAGATTACGAGAATACTTAAACGAATATTGAAAATTGCGAAGTCCAGGAAAATCTGGGAAAATTGAAAATTGAAAATTTATTAGGCCGATGAAAAAAGTGTATTCTATGGATAATGCAGCAATGATTGGTCTTGCAGGAATTTTGGAATATACAAATATATAATTTTTTTTAACGCTCCGCTGGGCTTACTTTTGTCCGGCGACAAAAGTAAGCAAAAACGCCCTTTTCTTGAGTGATTATTTTTCGCTATTAGATCAATATCACGAATTACCTTATATCATATTCACATCAATATTCCTAAGTCCTGCCTTACGGCAAACGGACTTACGGAATGACTTGTTTGGTCTACATTTCCTGTTGGTGGAGTAATAGCTCAAAATCTTTTTGTATTTTTTTGTATAACTAAAAAAAAAGAGCTCGGAAATTCCGAGCATCTTTAATTGATATGTGTTAATTTAGTAGATGAACTCACCGTATTCACTTTTGATGGTGAGTTTTTTTGTTTCACATGCTTCAACGCGGCCGATGATTTTGGCTTCTATATTAAAGCTTTTAGCAATCTCAATAATTTGATTTGCTGTTTTTTTGTCTTTAACATACAATTCCATACGATGACCCATGTTAAACACTTTGTACATTTCTTCCCAAGGTGTTTGTGATTCTTTTTGGATCATTTGGAAGAGTGGTGGTAAGTCGAACATGTTGTCTTTGATAATGTGCATGTTTTCAAAAACAAACTTCATGACTTTGGTTTGTGCTCCGCC
>CAZBQE010000015.1:11652-17568 GCA_964494005.1 uncultured Candidatus Peribacteria bacterium
ACATCATGTCGTGCAGAAGTTAATCCATTGCTTCCCATACCACCATTGTATTCCTTTTCGTACGTTGCCTGACCAAATGACGCTAAACCAACGATTACATCGCCAGGTTGAATGTTAACATCAATCACTTTCGATCTTTTCATTCTGCAAATTACCGTATTATCTACGATAACTGTCCGTACTAAATCTCCAACATCAGCAGTTTCCCCACCAGTACTGTAAATTTCAATACCAAGGCCTCTTAGTTTTTCCAAGAATTCTTCTGCGCTTTTGATAAGTTCCCCAATTACTTCCTTGGGTATCAGATGTTTGTTTCGTCCGATAGCTCCTGAAATTAATATGGGAACATTTACTGCTCCTACACATACAAGGTCGTCCAGATTCATTACTATCGAATCTTGAATTATGCCTTTCCATACTGAAAGATCGCCGGTTTCTTTCCAATAAAGATATGCTAATGATGATTTAGTTCCAGCGCCATCAGCATGTACAATGTTACAGTAATTTTTGTTTCCAGCCCACATATCGGGAATGATTTTACAAAATGCTCGTGGAAAGATTCCTTTATCGATGTTTTTAATTGCTTCATGGACGTCTTCTTTGTCAGAAGAAACGCCTCTTTTTTCGTACCTACTTTTGTTTTCGTTCATATTTTTTCTGTTTTGGTTTGTATTATGTTATTTGTTTTTAAGTGTGTATATGTAATAACAAAATAAAGTCAATAGCAAAAAAAAGACTGAAAATTATTCAATCTTTTTTTTAAATTATGATTAATTATTTTTGAACTGATTTTACCGTAATATCAAAGATTAATGTTTTACCCGCTAATTCGTGGTTTGCGTCGAATACTATTTCGTCTTTTTTGATTTCATATACTTTGAATGTTTGTCCGTATTGTGACATTACTTGTAGTCCTACTTCATATTTGTCTGCGTCAGGAATTTGGTCTTTTGGAATCGTGATAAGTTTTGCTTCGTCTCGTTCTCCATAAGCGTCTGTTGGTGTTATTTCTACTGTTTTGGTTTCATCGATTTTCATCCCGAGGACGCCTTGGTCGAATCCTGCAATCATTTGTCCTGCGCCCGCTTCGAAGGTCAGTCATTCACTATAATTTCTTCCTTCTTGATATTTTCCGCTTTCTTTGGCTACGCTTTCTATGCTGGTATCGAATACTGTTCCGTCCGTGAGTTTACCTACATAATCAACAGTAACTGTGTTTCCTTTTTCTACGACAGTGTCTTTTGTACATCCCATGAGTCCTAGGCTTAATAAAAATAAAATGCTTATGCCGATAATTTTTTTCATACTCCTTTGGATAAAGGATAAAAGTGGTCCTACTGTAGTGATTTCTTGATGATTTTCAAACCATATTTTGTCTGCATTTTTTTTTGCAAATACAGATGAAATCGCTATAAGATATGTGTATGCCATTTTTTGGCTTTGTTTTGTGATATTTCTTTGTCTATAGTATATTGATTTAGCATTTTACTTTTGTGTATGAAATCCTTGTTCTCAAAGACACTTTCCAAATTTTTTTTGATGCTCATCGCTTTGTGAGCAGTTTTGCTGGTGGGAAAAATTAGTGCGACGATACCAAATGATTATATCGCTAATTATGAAATCCAAGAAGATTATTCCACTATTCTTGAGATTTTTGTAGAGATTGATGCAGCGAGTAAAGTTGGTACTCAGGTTTCTCAATCTAGATTTGCTGAACTCAATGCAAGTTTTCAGACAGTGTTTCCAAAATTTCCTCAAGAATATGCGTTCAAAGTTACTTATCAGCAATGTTTAGATATTTCTCAAGGCTTGATTACTTATACAAGTATTGATTATCAAACAAAATTATCATCATTTATGACGAATTGTTACAAGCCATTCAGTGATATCGTCAAAAAAATCAATTCGCAATATTCTGTAGTAGCTAGTGCTAAAGTTTCTCCACAATCTGGTCCTGTTCCTTTGACGGTTACTTTTGATGCGAGATCAAGTAAAGATCCTTCCAATGATACTATTCCGAGTAATAATTATTTTCGATATTATAGGGATACCAATGGTAATGATACAACTATTGGTGTTGGTCCTGTGGTTAATACTACATTTACTGAAGAATGAATGTATCAAGTACATTTGACGGTAAGGAGTTCCAATAGGGATACACAAGGTATTTTTGATGGGGAGAAGACTATCGCTATTGATGCTACTCCCAAGACAGCAAATATCGTTGTGTATGTTAATGGTCAAAAATTGGAAAAAAATGGTAAAATCAAAGTCGGTATTCAAGAAGCAGAAAGAGGACTTATTTTTGACGGAACCGCTACGTTGCCTATGTGAGGAAGAGAAATCTTGACAAATAACTGGACAATTACGTCCAAAGATGGATTTTATTATACCAAAGATGGTGATGGTAAACCTGGAATTATGAGATTGGTTTTGCCGGGCCAAGGTGAATATAAATTGGATTTAACCACTACTGATAATGAATCCAACAATATCGTGGAAACTTTTTATATTCTTGTTTCTGATCCGGTTGCTATTATCAAACAACAGCCAGAACAAGGGAATACGTCCATGACGTATGCATTCGATGCTAGCACATCATATTCGATTGTCTCCAGTCTGAGATTGTATACATGGGAAATTTTTGATGAAAATGGTGATAGAATTGAGACATTTCAAGGAAAATCTATCAAACAGCAATTTAGACAACCTGGCGTCTATACAGTAAAATTGACCGTAGAAGATGAATTGGGACAAACGAATTCTGATTCGATTACGGTGTACGTGGAATCTACAGAACCTATTCCACAATTTACTATTATGCCGACCAATGATCGAAAATATCCTTCTGAATTTGTTTTGGATGCATCTATAAGTTCTGATGTAGATGTGGATAATGGCTATGATGATTTATCTTATAGTCGATCTTTTTCTGATTCCGCATGAGCGAGTATAGTAAATGCTGAAGCAGGAAATGAAAAAGTTATGGTTCAATTTGATGCAATAGGAAAACATATTATCAAGCTTATGGTAAGAGATAGATATGGTAAAATGGTGGAGATAGAAAAAACATTAGTTGTTGAATCTGTTTTGAGGCCTGAGATCTTTGTTATGCCTGTCGCGACACCTCGAGGTAATCCTATGAATTTTATCGTCAAATCTAATGAGTCTATAATCAATTACCAATGGGATTTTGCTGACAAAGATACGAGGACAATCCAAACTGATAGAATATCTCATACCTATACCAAAGCTGGTGTATACAAAGTTGTACTCAAAGTATATGGTGCAGATGGTATGGAAAATGAAGTGAGCAAAAATGTCTTTGTGGGTGAAAAAACTTATCCTGTAGCAGCGTATACGGTGATTGATACTTCTTCCAATATTCAGACTCAGAATGATGAATGTCCTAGTAGTGAAGATAATATAGCTATGGTTCCTGCATATAGGGTAGATAGATATGCTGATATTTCCATTGATCCTTCATTGTCGGTTAATACCAAAGGAGAGAAGAATTCCCTTCAGTTTTTCTTTCAACCGCAAAATGGAGAGATTTTTAAGCAGACAAAATTTACTCATAAGTTCAATGAGCTTGGATGTACGTATATTGATCTGACTGCAGAAGATATTTCTCTTTCCAAAAGCGATACGACAAGAATCTATTTTAAAGTTGTTAATGCTTTACCTAAACTTGATAATATCGTGCTTTTTTTCCCTCAGTATGGAAATGAAGTTGGTATAGGATTCAATGAAAGTAATGCTAAAGATATTTTCAATGATACTTTTGATCCGCTTATCGTCAAAGTTTCTGCTACTAATGCTATAGATCCTGATGGATTTATTTCTTATTTCAAACGATATTATTATTACAAAGATGATCCAAGCAGATCATTGGAAACAAAAATAACTCCAGGGAATATTCCTTACGTGTTTTTTTCACTTCCAAGAATTCCTGGTGAATTTATGTTTGGCGTGACCATGTATGATAATGATGAAGGACATCAAAGTAATGAGGATATCATAGGAAATGGTCCTTTGGTGTTTTTTCCTCCTGATGTAAGTAGACCAGATATTCCTTTGGTTACCTTGAAATCTGATGTAGTAAGTGTGGAAATTGGTGATGAAGTTACGTTTGATGTTATTTCCAAAATTATTTCTGATAGACCGGATTTTATTAGAGAGAGAACTATCCAATATGATTTTGATGGGGATGGTACTTGGGATTTGATTACCAAATCTGATCGTGTTACTCATGTATATACAGAACCTAATGAATTTTGATATAGACCAAGAGTTGCTGTGTTGTATAGAGGGTATAAGTGAGTTGGTATTTGAGGAAATATTATTGTCAAAAATGGTCTCAAACCGATGCTGCTTTCTGATACTTTTCAGAAATTAGCTATATTTAGGGATGTAAGTATTGGTGATGTCGAACGTAAGACTATATGTCTTAGTATGACTGATTGTAAAAATGATGTTACATATGTGGTTTCTACTGGAGATGCTTTTAAATTCACTTATCCTGATTATAAAAAATATTTTATTTCTATGGAGGTTGTCGATCAATATGCAAATATTTCAGATAAAAGATGGACGATTACTATGACTACGTGAGTAGCAAATGTTGGTGATTTCCATATTCTTTCTATTCCTGCGGTATCTATAGTAAATGATACTATTGATTTCTATGTTGGTAAGAATCTTGATAATGCTATTCTTTTTTATATCGCTTATGACGATCCTCAGTCAAATTGTTATGTGGATACGGATATCGCTTTTGATAGTAACAATGATACTGTCAAAGAAAATGATAAGGATTTTTTGTGTAATGAATTATATCTCAAACAATATGAACCAAAATATGAATCTGTTGTAGGAAGAATCTATTATACGAGAGCTGATGCTACTCAAGTCTCCAAAGATTTCACTGTTTCTTTCCTTGATTTTGATGCGGAGCTTGATGCAGAGGTTAAATTGATTTATCATCAGATTAACCTATTTATCAATAGTTTAGGGGAAATTTCTGGAACAGGAGAAATGGCTGATTTTAGGACTTTATTGGTAGGATTGAGAGATGGTTTGATTGATAATGTAGATACATCATCCAATATTGTTGCCGTCAAGGATTATTATGAAACTCATACTATCACGCTTACTGATGAACAAAAAATTATGTTGGAAAATATTTTCACTTCGCTCTCCAATAAAGCGGTCGCTGCTGCGTGATGAGGTAATACCTATGATCTTGCAAAAGCGGAAATTCTTTCTATATTGCCTACAAATCTTCGTGTAGATATAGAAGGATTGTTCAAGGAATTTGAATCTGTTGTGTCTGATACCACCCAAGAAGATGCTTCTCAAATAGACAAAAGAAAAGCTGTTTTGCAAGATATCATCAATGTTATCAGAAAAAATCTTGCTTCTGAAGGTAGTGAAGTCCAAGCAAATCAAATTGATCCTTTGGATATGAAGGTTATTATTATGCCAAATATGTGCAAGATTCTTGCTTTTTATTCGATAGCAAGCGATGCTTGTCCAGATAATGATATCAAAGTTGTACAATGAGCCGATGATATTCAGTCAGATAATGCTTCTTCTGGAGGAAGTCGATGGAAAATTATTTTGATTATTTTGTGAATACTTGTCAGTGTTTTTATTGTTCTTGTTATCGTTTTTGCTGTCAGAGCTAAAATGAATCAGCAAGAGGAGGATGAAATAATAGAAAATATAGAAGAAACTACTGATACGTCAACTAATTAGTAATTATTTTCTTTATAAAAAAATCTTCCCTAGGGGAAGATTTTTTTTATTAAAAAGTAATTATTGTTTTTCCTCTTTTTCGGCATAATAGAAGAAAATGTGTGGCTAAAATAGGGTGAAACAGTAGAAGAGAATTACTTTATCTACTGTTTTTTT
>CAZBQE010000016.1:0-17387 GCA_964494005.1 uncultured Candidatus Peribacteria bacterium
TGCACGTCAAGCAGACGCTCTAACCAACTGAGCTAACCGTCCATATAATATAATTTTTCAAAGAACTCCGAACAAAATGAGTCCCGCTTTAACAGGATAGCCAACTGAACTAATCACTCAAATTCAATGACCAATAACGAATATAAAGGATATTTTTATTCGTAATTCATAATTTGTAATTAATAATTTATTTTATTTGGCCCGACCAGGAGTCGAACCTGGGTTACAATCTTCGCAGGATTGTGTCCTATCCACTGAACGACCGGACCAAAAACAACTAACAATTAACAACGAAAGCATTGTCTATATAAACTACAACAATTGTACAATAGTTTGTAATAAGACAAATACAATCACTATTCACTATTAATTTTTCACTATTAACTTTTCATTAAGTTTTCCAAGTATTTACCGAAACCAAAAAGTTTATCTTCAGCTCGTTTATCAGCCATCACTTGAATTCCTGCTGGTAATTGTTCACCTTGGTCCTCCACCATTCCCATCGGAATAGACATTGCAGGCAATCCTGCCATATTCGCAGGGATCGTATACATATCCGCAAGATACGCCTTCAAAGGATCGTCAGTCTTGGAGCCTATTTTCCAAGCAACTTCAGGAGTAGTAGGTGTAAGGATAATATCATAATTTTCAAATGTTTTTTCAAATTCAGCTTGCAACTCCTCTCTCGCCTTTTGTGCTTTGAGATAATATCCTTCATAATTAGCTGAACTCAATACAAATGTTCAAAGTAAAATTCTTCTTTTCGCTTCATCACCAAATCCTTCAGATCTAATCTGTTCATAATATTTTTGAATTGTGTCTGCATCCATACTATCAGATTGAAGTCAGAATTTGATACCATCAAATCTCGCTAAATTTGTACTCACTTCCGCTGGCATCAAAGTATAATACATTGGCACAGAATATGCCATCATCGGCAAACTAATATCTTCCACAAATACACCACTTGCACGAAGCTTTTCTAATGTAGCAAGAAATAATTGCTTAATTTGTAGATTCAAACCTTCTCACAACGCTTCTTTAGGTATTCCTATCTTGAAATCCTTCAGATTTAATTTTCAATTTTCAATCCTGCCTTGTCAGACTTCATTTCATTTTGTTTTCAATTTTCAATTAACAAAAGCATCTGCTTTTGGATCACTCTGCGAATCTTTTGGATCAAATCATGCAATAGCTTTCAATAATATTTCTGCATCCTCTACTGTCTTGGTCATCACACCAACCTGATCCAGACTAGATGCCATAGATTGTACACCATAACGAGAAACCATACCATAAGTTGGCTTCATTCATACAATCCCGCATCGTGCAGCAGGTTGACGGACACTTCCTCATGTATCGGTTCCTAATGCTGCCATGCATGTACCAGAAGCAACAGCAGCAGCCGATCATCACGAACTTCCACCAGGACTTCTGCCTTTGCCATACGGATTTATCGTCTTACCAAAATATGAAGTTTCTGTCGTAGATCCCATAGCAAACTCATCCATATTTGTTTTCCCTATCATCAATCCTCCATTCTTTTCCAAATTCAAGAAACAAGTAGCACTATAAGGACTCACATAATCTTCTAATATTTTTGAACCGCAAGAAGTAATATAATCTTGCGTCAAAATAATATCCTTGATAGCAATAGGTGCAGCTTTCAACGGTCTCGAAGCAAATTCATTGAGATGAACATCAATATAATCATCATGAAATCTCACAAAACAAAAATAATCAGCATTCAATTTTTTTGCTTTGTCTACATATGCTTGCACAACATCGCTTATCACAAGTTTATTATCACCTATATACGTCTTTAAAGTTACATCCATATAGTACAACTTAATGCTTAAAGCTTCAGCCTTTATAGTATATATTATTGAAAATTTAGGAGTAAATCGTCAAGATCATCAAGATCATTATTAGATAAACCATTATTTGATGATGAAGATGTTGAAGATGAGGACGTTGATGAAGTCGCTGGTGAAGATGGTAGTGGATCAGAAACTATTATATCCTCTTCTATATTTTGAGAAGAATCATCAGAAAACATTTCCTCTTCCAAGGGAACATCTTCCAACAATAATTCATCTTCATCGGTAAATTCTTGCAAAACTCAAGTTTCATCAAGAACAAGCCCAGTTATATCAATCACAGAACCAGTCAAGATTTCTTCATTCGTTTCCAAAGAAAAATGCGTTCCAATTTTATCGTTAACCAAAGATTTTAGATCATAAAGCAAAGTCTTCGCACCACTCGGACTGATGAGACGATATAAGAAAAAGGCAAGCAACAAAAGCACTATAACTACAACCAATCTTTTGATAAATCTCATCGTTGATATACAAAAAATAAAGCAAAAAAACTATACATATTTACTCAAAACTTGCAACACTAAGTAGCATTTTATCATTTTGTTGTTTATCATTGAATCTTTTCATCATTTATATACAAAGAGCCGTATGATAAAATCAATCGTACAGCATTCTATCAATGACATGAAACAAGATCGCAAAATCATCAGACTGACCTTTGCAACATCATTTTTCCATTCTTTGATCGCAAGTTTACTTATCCTACTCAACATCAATAAACTGTTTGCTACTAATTACGAAAATGGGCTCTATGTAGGAAAAGTAGCAGAATTCTTTGTCCAGGAAATCAACACCAATCATATTATCAGTCGAGTATTAGGCATAGCAATAACGCTTTTTCTCCTATATTCTCTCATTTATCCCATAGGACAAGCAGCAATTATCCATTATCTCAAAGACAGAAAAAAAAACAAAAGCATAAAAGAAGCACTCAAAAAAGGAAAAGAAGACTTTTTTCCAATGTTCGAATTTGGAATCATATCACTTATCCTTTCCCCGACCGTCTACCGATTAATGGTATTGAAAATAGCAATTTCCTGAGGATTATATTCCGCGAAAACGATACTCCTGTTACTTCTACGATTCGGATTCGTTATCATAACAAACGCACTCAAAATCTATACCAGATACATCATGACCATAGAAAGAAAAGGATTATATGACAGTTTGATAAAAAGCTGACAAATTACCCTAAACAATTTCAAAGAAAGCTTCAAATATATAAGAATACAAACTATTCTCTTACTCAATTTTACTTTTAATCTGATAGTTATCTACGCAATACCTATTTGACTCATCTATCTCGCTATCATATTCAACGTTATCCAATATGGCGGAATAAAATGGACAGTGTACGGACTATTTTTCTTCGGTATCTTATTTGGTGCCTATGCAAGCTCAATTGTCAGAGCATTTTTCGCCTATTTTTGGCATGAAATCTACCAAAAAATGAACAAAACCACATAAAATAACCATTATTATACAACTTTTTCACCAAAATGGCCTCTCTCTAAGCTTCAAAAGCAATTTTTTTTATACAAAAACAGCATTTTCGAGTATACTTGATTATCACGTCATTTAATCGTTTCAACATTTTATCGTTTAGTTGTTTAGTATGGAATTAGGATTATGTGAAGAACTTCTCCAAAATACATATAATAAAAATCCAGCTATGTTGGAAAATATTTCTCAATTGACCAACAAAGCACGATGAGAGAACAAACTAACTTGTCTCCAGATGATGGGCGGAACAACGCAAATCAAGAATTTCCTTTTGGGAAAAGAATATACACCTGCAGCAACAACGATAGAATGACCAGGATTTGAAACTACACCAAGTGAAAAAGATCAACAAACAATACAAACTGTAAGTACTTCAGATACATGACGAAAAATGACCTTCAACGAATACGGACACTACGCACTCAACGGATTCTTAATTTTTGTAGGAAGCTTGTTATTTCTTATCCTAATAAAAAACGCCTTAAGATTTTTTTATGACGTATTGAATTCTGGCAGAATAATCTATCTCAAAGTCTTGCTTCCAAGAGGACAAAGTAAACTCGATCGTGAACAAGATAAAGAACTCGCCAAAGATATGAAAGAAAAAATCTGACGTATGTCACAAGTATTCCACAACTTTCATAAGATAGGATCATTAAGTCTCAGAGAAAACCTTATGAGAAAGTTTTTTGATAAACCAAAAACAACGGTTATCTATCATTATGAAAATGGACAACTCAATTTCATCATAGCAACCTATCCAGAATATCAAAAAGTATTAGAAGGAGCTGTATCAGCACAATTCCCAAACTGTTCGATAGAAAAAACAGTTAAACCAAAATTCTTCAAAAGAAAATATAACGAAATTATCCCTATAGAGCCAAAGAAAGATCCGATACTCAATATCAAAGTTTTCAAACAGCAACCGGATGATCCAATGAACAATATTATTGATGCAATAGGAAAAATTTCAAGATACGACACGATAAGTATTATGATCACCATCAAACCTCTAGGAGATAAATTCAATAAAAAAGCACAAAAAGCAGTAGATAGATTATACAAGAATCTTCCTATACGCTGAACAAAAGATGCGCGACGGAAATATTTCATCATGCCATGGAAACTCATAGGATTTTTAATCAATGGACCAAGTAAATGACTTTTGACGAACAGAAATGAAGAAGATAATGTCACTATGGTACGTATGGTCAAAGCAAAAGAAGATTATCTCAATGCCATGGGTGAAGAATCCGCATTACCATTTTTCAACTCAGGAATGCTCATAGCAACAAGTTCAGACGATAAAAATAATGTAGAAAAAAATCTCGACTTAATAGTAAGTTCGCTGACCATTTATGGAGACGAATACGGCAACGAACTCATAGAACCATATGGAAAAACTGATGTATTTGGACGATTTCTGAAACCATTCCGAAAAATAGCAATCAACAATTTTATCACCAAATTCGGATTCAAAAAAAATATATTCTGAATCAATGAACTCACGTCATTATTTCATTTCCCGGATGCTACCTACAACCGTTCACCTATCATTTCCCGAATGCAATACAAGGTACTTCCTGCACCTCAAAACCTTCCGATACCAACAGAATACAACGGTTATATAATGGGAGGAACTATCGCAGAAAAATATAAAAAAGGAGATCTTAATCTCATCCTTCAAGAATATAACAAACATCGAGCTGTCGGAGAAAAAAATCTCGAAAAAGAAATTTTAGAACCGATAGAAAAATTCACTACAGCAGAACGTCATGGAAGAGAAATCATAGAAAAAGACAGCAAACAATATATCAAAGTCATCAAAAAGAAAAAATGATACGGATATAAACTTTTCAAAGATGCTATCCTGATAGGAACGAATATCTACAGAAACACACTCTCACCTGTCTATATGAAAAGAGACGATAGAATGAGACATTATTATTGTATTGGAAAATCAGGTACTGGTAAATCAGTATTTCTACAAACGATAGCAAGACAAGATATTTGGAATGGTGATGGTATCTGTCTGATCGATCCACATGGCGATCTTGCAGAAGATATGCTTGCATATATCCCCAAAGACAGAGCAAAAGATGTTGTATATTTCGATGCAGGAAACGAAGACAGACCGATGGGATTGAATATGTATGAAATTAATATTTTGGATGAAGCAGATAGAGTCGTAAATGATGCAACAGAAATATTCATCAAAATGTTTGGTCCGGAAATCTTCGGTCCTCGTATCCAAGAATATTTCAAATATGGATCATTAACGCTACTTGAAGACTTCGAAGATAGACCAACACTTTTGGATGTTGTTAGACTTTTCACAGACGAAGGATATAGAGAATACAAAACCAAAAAAGTATCAAACCCTACAGTAAGAAATTGGCGAGAAAAAACATATAATGCAATGGGAGACAGAGAAAAACAAGAAATTATCCCATATTTTTCTGCAAAATTTGTATCATTCAATACTAATAGACTAATCAGAAATATTATAGGACAAACTAAATCAGCATTCAAATTCGAAGATGTGATGGACAATAAAAAAATTCTTATCATCAATCTAAGTAAAGGTAAAATAGGTGAAATGAATGCTAATCTCCTTGGTATGATTATCGTTTCCAAAATTTACACTGCCGCAATGTCAAGAGCAAGAATGGAAGAAAAAGACAGAAAAGATTTCTTCCTTTATGTGGATGAATTCCAAAACTTCGTATCAGGAACCTTTGCAGATATATTATCTGAAGCCAGAAAATATAGATTATCACTCATCATGGCTCATCAATATATTGCTCAATTAGAACCAGCAAAATGATTAGGAGGAGATCAATGAGGAAAATGAGATGTAAAAGCAGCAGTTTTTGGTAACGTGGGTACGATGCAATCATTCAAAGTCGGTGCACCCGATGCAGAATTTTTGGAAAAAGAATATGCACCAGTACTTTCACAAGAAGATATTGTAGGTATCGCAAACTATAAAGCGTACATCAAACTCAATATCGATAATGCAACTACACGTGCCTTCAGTATGAATATGATTTACAGCAAAGATTATCAGAACAAAAAAATAGTACCTATACTCAAAGAATATTCTGCCAAAAAATACGGAAGAAAAAGAGAATTCGTCGATGCAGAAATAGAAGCAAGAATGGGAATCAATACTGATGAAACAAAACTTCCAGAACAAACAGAAGCGGAAAGAATAGCAGCAGAAGAAGCAGCAAAAGTAGCAGCACTCCAACCAAAACTAGAAAGGCCACACGTACCGATTGACCAACCAAGACCACCAGAAGAAGCAACTGAACCAGCAAAAATACTAGCTCCTGCAACAACAACATCTGCTCCTATAGAAACATCAGCTCCTACTCAAACTCCTACACCAGCAACTCCTACAAAACTACAAACAACACCACAAGCGACAACTAAACAAACACCCTTAGTAGAAATACCAAAAACATAAAAAAAATATGAATTCTACATTCGTTATTCCAACGCTACGAATTGGAGCCCGAAACTAAATTCTACATTCTAAATTTTATCACCGATCCTCTTTTATACTTCGGATCTACAGGGACCTTAATATAATTCTCCGTCCGACCTGATCACTTTCCTTCAACAAGAACATTATGCGCAATTCAAATATTTAGCTGATGAAACTCCTCTGCAAGTTCGTCAGCTATTTTTTTTATTAATTTTTCTCTCTGTTTCTTAGTCACTGGATCAACCTGACCCGGCAATAATGAAGCAGGAATTGGCTCTCCTGTATGATGATCAGAAAATGGAAAGGCATGGAGCTTGTTTATCTTATATTTTTCTATTCATTGTAAAGTTTCTTGAAACTCTTCTTCTGTCTCTCACGGAAATCCTACGATAATATCAGCACCAATAGACACAGGAACAGTAGCCTTAAGGGTAGTTAATTTCATTAAAACAGTATCCAAAACCTTAGCGCTATAGTTTCTTCTCATACGTTGTAAAACCCCATCAGAAAAACTCTGAATAGAAAGATGAAAATGTGGAAGTATTCTTGGATTTTCAATAATTGTAAAAAAATCATCGTCTAAATATTCTGGTCATAATGACGATATTCTTATTCTTGGAATTGTTGTATGGTCTAAAATATAGTGAAGTAATTCAGTAAACTTAGATTCTTCTGGTTTCGTAGAATTACTACATCACCAAGCAGCGATATTCACTCACGTAAGTACAACTTCTTTACCTCATGACTGACAAAATTCATTAATTTCCTGAACGATATCCTCGCGTGACCTACTAATATGTTTACCTCTTTTTTGCACGGTAAGACAAAAACTACAATAATTATCACACCCATTTTGAATAACGATAAATTTTTTTGTATAGATATTATTTCTTAATTCTGAACTATGCATTCTAAATCCTTGCCTACCGGCAGGCAGGTCTGAATTCGATGGATGCTCTCCTAACAAAGTAATCGAGTCTTTATACGGAAGAAAATCAGAATATATAGTATAAAATAGTTCTTCAGAAATTTTTTTTCCTCTTTTGAGCGATCAACATCATGTAAGATAGATATGACATCATTCCGTAAGTTTTTTTTTAGCAAGCTTTATTCGTTTTTGTTTGGCTCTATCAGTCACTTCACAGGTAGCAATCAAATACGGATCAACAGCAAAAGGATGATCACGAAAATACTCGAGCCATTGGTTCAAATAATATTTATTTAGTCTACAACCGAAGATACTATAGTCCATAATCAAAATTTATTTAACTCAACAACATTTCTTATATTTCTTTCCCGATCCACACGGACATAAATCATTAGGTCTCACTTTAGCTCATGGTTGTGGAATAACCGGTTCATCAAACACTTCAGGCGTACCCTTAGGCTGATTTTTATCATCGACTTCAAATACTTCGAAACCATCGCTATTTTCATACACCATTTTTTCCGATTGTTTTTCCTGTGGTTTTTCTACTTTCACTTTTTTCATCTCTGAACCAACTTTCTGGAGCATCTTGAGGTATTCAGCTTCACTCTGAGAACTAACTTCTATGACTTGAGGAGCTTGTTGTTGCTGAAGCGAAACAAAATCTATTCCTGCGATATATGCAGTTACATCGAACTTCAACCTATATAATAACGTCTGAAATTTATCATATGCTTCTGATTTGTATACAATCAAAGGATCAAGCTGTGCATATCCCATCAATCCAACTTTATCTCTGAGATATTCCATATCATCAAGATGTTTTACTCGCAATGTATCTACATGATACAAATACACATCTTTGAATATCAAATACAATCTATTTACATCCATCATTGCAAATTTTGTTTTGAGTTGATCAAGCATAAAGAGCGAAAGCTCAACTTGTAATTCATCAAAATTCATCTCCGAAAATTTCTTCATTTGTTGAATTTCAAGATTCATAGAAAATTCTTTATCCATCACACGAAGAAATTGTGCAGGAGATTGTTCAAGCACTTTCGCATTAGCAATTTGTTGATGAACAATATCATCCATATTTTCCTCTATTTCAAGTTTAATAGTCTCCACAAGATATTTTCTGAGTTGTTCATCACTTTCGCTTCATAAGATATCATCTCTCTTTTTGTAAATAGCTTGTCTTTGTTTGTTGATAACGCTATCATAATCAAACAAATGTTTTCTGATACCAAAATGCCATCATTCCATCTGTTTCTGAGCTCTGACAATAGAACTTGTAAATTGACTTTGGGTTAATTCAAGATTTTCCAGATCAGATTTTCCAAGCAACATACCTGCAATACCTTGAATTCTCTCTCCTCCCATCTTACGCATAATCAGATCATCAAGCGCAACAAAAAATACAGAAACACCAGGATCTCCCTGTCTTCCCGCACGACCTCTCAACTGATTATCTATTCTTCTGGATTCATGTTTTTCTGTACCAAGGATGAAAAGTCCATAGTGAAAATCTTGCTCTATAGTATCTGTAGTTTCATCATCCATAGGTTTACAAAAAATCTGAGCAAATGCATCAGTATTGGCTCTTTTCCCTCTATTAAATTTTATTTTCATCTGAATAGTATCATGAACAACTCGATCTTGTTCAGCTTGCCTAATCAATTCATCGCTAAATCCCAATTCACGCTTTATTCCTTCCATAGTTAATTCAAATTCAACTTGAGAATAAACTACTGCAGACACCGCTGAAGCTCAAATATTTTGAGAGTTAGAACCTGAAATCTGTAATTTGGAACCTATTACTATAGATTTTATCCATTTCGCATAATTATCAGCAAGTTTCTGATTTAATTCTGATTCAAGTTTGATATCTGTCCCCCTACCAGCCATATTTGTAGCAACAACAACACTTTTGAATTTACCCGCTTGAGCGACAATATGAGCTTCCTGTTCATGGAACTTTGCATTCAAAACATAATGAGTAATGCTCTCTTTTTCCAACATTCTAGAAACGTATTCAGACGTAGCAATATTTGCTGTACCAATCAAAATAGGTTGTCCTATGGTATGAGCAAATTGAATATGTTGCTTTACAAATTTCCACTTGATAGATTCATTATAAAAAACTTTATCATTTCTATCTACTCTGATAATAGGTTTATTGGTAGGAACCTCTAACACAGAAAGTTCATAAATCTTTTCAAATTCCTCTCCTTCTGTAAGCGCTGTACCCGTCATACCACAAAGTTTATTGTATTGCTTGAAAAAATTTTGATAAGTAATGGTCGCTAATGTTTTAGATTCTCTTTGAATTCTTACTCATTCTTTGGCTTCGATTGCTTGATGTAATCCTTCAGAAAATCTTCTGCCCGGCATCGTACGACCCGTATGTTCATCGACAATCAAAACCTCATTATCTTTTACTATATATTCTTTATCTTTTTCGTACACAGCCTGAGCACGAAGTGCATTCTCGATATGATGAATTTCTTCATATCCAAGATCCTTATAGAGATTTTCTACTTTCAAAATTTCTTCCAATTTGGTAATTCATTTTCCACTCAAAGAAGCAGTTTTAGTTTTTTCATCAATATAATAATCACCATCTTCTTCTTGATTCATTCACGATTTATTTTCTGTCAACAACTCCTGTAATAATCATTTAGACACTTTTTTCTTGGAAGTACAAGGAACTAATCCTTTCGCTATCTGAGCATAATACATATATTTTTCTGTCGCTTCTTCATTTGGTTGAGAAATAATAAGCGGAGTCCTTGCTTCATCAATCAAAATACTATCAATTTCATCCACAATCGTATAATTGAGCGGTCTTCGAATGAGCGACCTTTCTTTCATAGATTTGACAAGATTATCTCTCAAATAATCAAATCCAAGCTCTGAATTTTCCACATACGTAATATCTTTTCAATATTCTTCTCTTCTCGTATTCAACGCAACAGTTTTGGTAACACATCAACAAGTAAGTCCCAATCGAGAATATACATGCCCCATCCATTGAGCATCACGAGACGCAAGATAATCATTGACCGTAACTACATGAACTCATTTGCCCTCCAACGCATTCAAATACACAGGAGCGACAGCAACCAAAGTTTTTCCTTCTCACGTCTTCATTTCAGCAATAATTCACTTATGAAGAATAATTCATCCAAGTAATTGGGCATCATACGGAATCATATTCCATATCATTTTTTCTCATTTCACTTCAATTTCTGATCACACCATTCTTTTACATGCCTGCTTTACGGTAGCAAAAGCTTCTGGCAAAAGATCATCTAAAGTTTCACCCTTAACGAGCCTACCTTTGAATTCCTGAGTTTTTGCTTTGATCTGGTCATCAGAAAGCGAATCAAATTCCGTTGAAAATTCGTTTATTTTTTTGACAAGAGGTCGAAGTTTATTCAATTGTTTCTGATTATAATCTCACGCTATCAAATTAATTAATTTTCCGAACATGGGTTTTTTGAAATTGCTAAAACAAGTATCCCGAAATTTCGGGACAGCATACCGATAGTAGGAATTTCAAACACTAAAACAACCAAAAAAAATACTACTTTTTTGTTTTAATTGACATTCAAAATAAAATATATGTAAAATATAAAACATAAGATTTCGTACACGAACCAAAGACGCATTCTTATAATTGTACATCATACAGTAATAACTAATCTTTTGGAACATAAAGAAACAATTATTTATAATGGGTAATATAACCAATCGAAAGAATTAGAAAATTTTCTTAAACAGAATCCAAACAAAGAAAGTGATATTTTCAAAGCGTTCACTTACTAAATTATGAAAAAATATTCCATTTCGAAAAAAATCAAAACCACTATAGGACGCTCAAAAAGGAAAGAGGAGAAATTAGCAAAAATTTATATAAATCCCTCCATGCTATTACTAAAAGAATTACGAATCAAATACTAAAATTTCTGAACCCAAAAAAAATTAAAAAAATATAGTAATCTCAAAGATCCTGAATAAGTGAACTTTTTGATCAAAGAAAAATTATAAAATTTTTTATTTTTTTGAAAAATTTTTTTCATTTTTTTTATTTTTTAGTAAGAAATTTTTTAGCAAAAAAATACGTACACGAGAAATATAAGTCAAGAAGCGTATTTTAACTCATATTTTACAATTCATAATGTATAATTGAAAATGTATTTTCTCTTGCATTTACTGCAGAATAGCGTATATCTGATGTGTTAAATCTCTTTTTATTCTCTTATTATTTACTCAAAATGGTTGCTAAAAAAAAACCAGCTGCTAAGAAAAAAGCAGTAAAGAAGCCTATTAAAAAAGTAACTAAAAAAGTTACTAAGAAGGCAGTTAAAAAAGTTGCTAAAAAAGCAATTAAAAAAGTTGCTAAAAAAGCTAAAAAAGTTGCTAAAAAAGCTAAGAAAGTAGCTAAAAAAGTTGCTAAAAAGGTTGCTAAAAAAAAACCAGTTAAAAAAGCTAAAAAGGTTGCTAAAAAAAAACCAGTTAAAAAAGCTAAGAAAGTTGCTAAAAAAAAAGTAGCTAAAAAAGCTAAGAAAGTTGCTAAAAAAAAACCAGCTAAAAAAGCTAAGAAATTAGTTGGACGAGCAGCAGTAAAAATCAAGAAATAATTCATCTTGAAAATAAAAAAATCTCCACCTATGTGGAGATTTTTTTATTTATTACAAAGATTTTATTACAAAGATAACGATTCCTGATGTATTCTATTTCGCAAATCAGTAATAAATGTTTCTGATAATCATTTTTTTACTCATATAGCAATCACAGAACGCAAAACGATTTCCCATCTTTGTGTATCCAGAATTGAAAGATAATGAGCACGTTTATATAAAGATATAGCTTTTACTATTTAATATCTTTGTGCAAGCAAATCAATAATTTGCTGATCAATCTGATCGATATTTTTTCTTAATACTTCCAATCACATATCATAATAATAAACAATTAAATTTTCTTCCAATCAATCTCCACTGTTTTACCTCTCTGAAGCAATCGAAGTAATCTTTTGTCCCTCTTAAGCATTTCCAAATAATCAGTATACGCAAAAGTAATAGCATATTCCCCTTTTTCTGTTGGTATAAGTTTACGAAAAATAGTCTCCAACTTTTCTAGTCTATGAAAACGTATTTTTTTAAAATTCAAAAATTTGGTGATAGTCGGCTGATAATGGAAATAACCATAATTTAAAGGAATAAGCGTATCCACCATAGCATCCTTAAAATATCTAAGATCATGCTTGATAATTCTATTCACCAAAATATTCGAATACGATAAACCGCTAAGATAATATTTTCGTAATGAAACTTCTTTGGATCGATACACAAACGGAAAATGAAATTTTCTAATCGTTTTTTGATATGCTGTCAAAGCATGTGATGTTGCCAATGCTTCGACCAAATACTGCGCTTGTTGAATATCAGCAAAGTCTCAAATAAGACCTAATTTTCCTACCAAAGAATAAGTAAAACAATATTCCTTAAGATATGTTGTAAATAAAGGCAATATCTTTTTTTTCTGAATTTTAAATTCTGAACTCTGCATTATATAAAGTTCATAGATCGGCGGAAGTATAATCATATCAACTTTTTGTTTTGTAAGATATGCTATTCCTACTTGCACTAATTCCAAGGAATATTCAAAACTCTTATCACCATACGGCCAATGAGCAGAATCATAATAAACAATATATTCATGATCCTCCTTGGTAAGGAATTTAAACAAAGCCAAGGTATCTGATCACGAAGTAATTATTCAGATCTTCATGAGATTTCTTTTTTGAGATAAATAAATTTATTGAGCAAAGGAACAAGTTCGTCTATGGTTTCTACAACAGATAAAGCTTCTATAGTCGCCACCTGTTCTTTCAAAAAAGCAGCATACGTAACAACTCTCGAAGATACCGAACCCGTCATTGCATCTAATTTAACCAATGATCTTTGCAAAGAAACTTTATACGGCGTAACCGATAACACAAAATAATAAATAGATTTTTTGATAAGATTAGACTCAAACGTCTGCATATTCTCTATAATCTGTTTTTTTGTTGTCTGATATTTTTTCAATAAAGTAAGTTTCTGATATCTGACATTAGTCCGATAATCAACATCATATCCTCTATTGATATACGTCTGGATAGTCATCACATCTTTTGCATTTTGCAAGATAAGCGAATCCAAAGAACTTACCGTATCCTTGCATTTATAAAATCATTGAGTTTTTTTGAGAGAAATAACAACCTCTTCAACATCAATATGACAAAAAAATCAATCTGACAGACCAGCATACACGCTTCAGATACCCATGAACAAAAGTATTCCTATCACGAACAACTTTTTCATTCACAAAATACAAAATAAAATAATCACAAATACTATATCAGTATAATTTAGATCGCATTAATGAGTTTTTTGATACCAAGTCGAAAATAAGTATCCGGAAGCTGTCATGTTTTAATATCAGCGTCCAAAGCAACCAATTGCGTATAAAAATATTCTATATGATGTTTATGTGTTGTAAACAAAGACATTTTCGCATATTCGTTTTTGACCTGCCAAGGATTCATTTTGAGTTTAGACGCCATGAGCTTAGTATCCGTAATCCCTGATTCATTCAAATCAATCATAAAGAGATAAAATTTCAAAGCTCGATATAACATTCCAGCAAACTGATTCCGATCTACCCCACTAGATTGAATTTTTTCCAATAGCTGTATAGCTTGACGAGAATCAGTAAACAAAGCTTTCAATAAAGCAAAAGAATCTGTCTCTACTTGTCCAAACACAATATAATCAATCATTACTTCATCAATCACCGATTGTCCTTTTACTTTAGCTCGCGTTTTGAGTTTATCGCACTCAAATCGAATACGATATAAATCAGAACCAACTTTGGTAAGCAAATAACGTATGGTTTCTTGACTGATAGTAAATTCTTTGAGTTCTTCTTTGATAAATTTTTCCAAATCATTTCACTTGAGCTGATTAAATTCCTTGATTATAGCTTGTTTTTGAAGAAATTTATATAATCTCAATCTCTTATCTGGAGTAGCACTTACAAAAACCAATAATGAATCATCCGGGATTTTTCCCTCCGCTTTGATAAATGCATCAATAAAAACAGTAAGTTGATCGTTTTTGTCCATAGGAATCTTGGCACCTCACTCAAGAGGTAATCCATTGATCAAAATAAGTTTTTTCATCGTAAAAAGTCCACTATGATAGATAGCTTGCTTAATTTGATCAATATCTAAATTTTCAAAACTAAATTGAAAAACACTATCCGGTCAAAATTTTGCAAGAAAATTTTCCTTTCGTCTAAGGATTTCCTTATCCAGAAGATACTTCTCCTGCCCAGCAAATAGATATACATTATTCAACATATAAACAAAAAACATCACTATATAAAGCAAACTAATGGTAGAGATTTGACGAAGGATTTCAAATACAAAAAATCTTTGTAATTCCAAGTCAAGTTATTACACTACTTACCAGAAAATAGAAAATGGAGAATGGAAAATTGAGAATGGAAAAAATAATCTTTCCATCTTTCAATCTTTACATCTTTATCTTTGTTAGTACTATTGCTATGTTCAAAAAACTAAATAAAGCCCTAGCAAAACCAGTAATTCGATTTATCAAACTCTATCAATATACCCTCTCACCAGACAAATGATTACCGTCATTTTGGCTTAAAGGAAAAATTTGTGCACACGAACCACATTGTAGCAAATACAGCATTCAAGTTCTCAAAAGATATGGATTTCGACCCGGAATTTTTTATGCTGGAGATAGAGTTTTACATTGCACGGCAAGTATGACCAAACACTATGATCCCGCACATTACAAAATCGTATTTTTTTCCTCAGCGCCGATAGGCGTGCCTTTTTTGGAACAATTAGCCAATGATAAAAGATTTGAAGTAGTAGGCATCGTGACACAATGCGACAAGCCCGCAGGCAGATGAATGGAAATGTGTGAAAATATCATCAAACAATGCGGAAAAACATTAATTGAAAATTGACGTGTCCTCGAAGGAGGGAAATTGAAAACAAAATGAAATGAAGTCCGGCAAGACAGGATTGAAAATTGTATAACCACCCCAGAAAAATTAAATCCGGAAAAATCCGAGGAAGGACGCCAATTCACAGAACGACTCAAAGAAAAAAATCCAGATTTTTTGGTTGTTATCGCCTATGGAAAAATCATTCCACAAGCGATTCTCGATATCCCAAATATCGCACCAATTAACGTTCATGGATCAATATTGCCAAAATACCGTGGTGCTTCCCCTATCCAATCTACCTTATTGAATAATGATAAAGAAACCGGAATTACCATCATGAAAATGGACGCAACGATGGACACCGGAAATATGATCGACATTCTCAGATTCACGATACCATTTAGTCGAACAACCAAAGACATTATCGATGAAATGAAAAAAATAGGACCAAAGTTTTTGAACAATACGCTTTGGAAATTCTGAAAAAAAATATTAGGAGAAGTGGAACAGAATGAAGACAAAGCAACCTATTGTGGCAAAATTGAAAAAGAATCCTGACTGATTGACCCACGAAAAGATTCCATCGAAACGATCTACAACAAATACCGTGCCTACACTCTCCGACCTAAAATCTATTTTATACTTAATGGGAAAAGAATCATCATCGAAAAATTAAAACTCGACGAACCAATATACAATAGCAATGACGAAGTACCATTATTCCAAGATAAAGAACTACATCCAGCAATAAAAAACATACTATTGAAGCCCGAAGGAAAAAAAACTATAGAACGAAAAGAGTTCTTGAATTGATACATGAAATAAGTATACTACCAGTAAGTCAACTAATATTTTTTACTATTTATTCATCAAAAATGCTATTCGATTTCCAAGCATTCATTGAGGAACTAAGAGAAAAACCAGAAAAAAAACAGATCGTAGAAAAATACGAAACACTTTTTTGACCTGTTCAAGGAGATATCAAGGATCAATTACGATATACGGAATACTTAACAAAATTTGAGCCATTACCCTATGAAACACCAGAAGAATTAAAAAACGATTTTGACCGGGATCTTTTGCAACAATTAGTCATAGGATCATTTAGTAGTGATTACGAACTCAAAAAAGAAGAAAATAAAAAAGAAAAAGAACTCTACATAGCCGTAAAAAGCGGAGAGCAAAGCGTAGTCAAAACTGTTTCAGAATTACGATCATTCCAAATTCTCAGATTATACGAAATCTACATCGAAGAACAGATGAATCTCCATGCACTCAAAGCTGAAGACGAGAACGAAAAAAACACCATCGACCAAGAAAGAGAGATGAGACTCAAGAGACGAGACGCAGTGAGACAAACTATCGATAGAGAAGAATTAGGAGAAAAAGCAAAAGAAGAAAAGAAAGGCAAAATGGAAGATTTGATGGGACAATTATAGAACATACATATTTACGAGAGAAAACTCTGCAACAATGCAGAGTTTTTTTTATTCTCCTTTAATTTAAAGGATGGGGACAACGAAGTGGTGGATGATTTTAAAAA
>CAZBQE010000017.1:0-17214 GCA_964494005.1 uncultured Candidatus Peribacteria bacterium
CATGAACTGGTTATAATGATAATTTAAACAGTTTCAACTACTCTAGACCCTTAATAATTATAGATTACTACCCAAATAATTTCGAAATATAATGAGAAATTATTCTGGTAGTAACTACATATCCTTCAATCAAAAATAAGAAACATATTTTTGAAGGAGGATATGACAATTTTGGTATGGCTTTGTATGGGCTATGGTAGATTTTTGCGTTTTAATAAAAAAAAAGCTCCTTCTTATACAGAAGGAGTTGTTATTATTTCTTCTATGGCTTCAAAATCTATGAGTGTTCCCATAGAAATAACATATTCAAATCCTTTTTCTATTGGAATTTTTGTCCGTGTTATTTTTTTAACAGAAACTGCACAAAGAAATCCATTAGTAGGATTAGGAGTAGTTGGCATAAATACACTTACTACTTTTTTTTTGAGTATTTTGTCCAAGGATTTGCTACCTTCGGATGTTATAAATCCGATATAATATATACCTGGAGCGGGAAATTCAATGAATACCACCTCTTTGAATGAACTTTTTTTTTGTGAAATTTCATTCATTTGTTTCCCTATTCTTGTTAGTGTATTGAGAACTGGCGTTTTTTTTATGACAGGTTGGATAAGATCATTTATCTTACGACCTATATAATAATGATTCATAATCCATCCCACGCTTAGAATAAGCAATAGGAGTACTAGTATTCCAGCAATATGCCAGTACCACAAGAGATTTCCTGAGGCATTTGTAAAATCATAATTAGGAATCAATATGAATATCGTATCACTTATAGTACATATTATATTGATTGCCCATTTGATGATCAATACAAAGACAACAATTGGTAAGAGGGTAAACGTACCTGTTTTCAAATTTTTGTATTTTACTTTTTTCATAATATATAGTTTTTTTGTTTTGGATGCTATCTATATCTTTTTTTATCAAAAAAGCAATAGTACTAAGATTTTTTAATTTCAGATTTTTTTTGTAGAAAAATATTAGCATATATGAATTTTCAATAGAAAAATCTTATTTTCAATTATTTTAACGCTCCGCTAGGGTTACTTTTGCTAGGCGGCAAAAGTAACCAAAAACGCCTTTTCTCTTTTTTTTATATAGGAATAATTCTTATATATAGAAACGACGTTGGACTTCTTTTTGGAAGTCCCGGCGTCTTATTCTATCTCGCCATCAGAGCAATATCACATATTTCCTTATATCATATATATCTACATATCCCTACATCCTGTCTTACGACAAACGGATGCACGGGATGTCGTGCTTGGATTTATGATGTCTATTGGTAGATTGATGTCTCGAAATTCTAGATATTTTTTTATATCATTCTCTTTTAGAATAATTTTGTATCCTTACGATTTTTTCAATATATAGATGATTCTTGGAATATCTCCTTCGAACAGTGAGTAGGTATGTGTTTTCCATATTCTGAATCCATATTTTGGTGAAAGTGTTTTGATATCTTGTTCTTCTTTTGGGCTATATTGTTTGTAGAGAATGAGGAGTCCGCCTTTTTTGACGAGATGATGGATATTGGGTAATAGTTTGTCTATGTATGCTACTGCTCTCGCAGTGACATACTCATATTCTTTTTTGTGCTGTTCTGCTCTTGTTCGGATTGTTTTTACATTTTTTATATTCAAAGCTGTTGTCATTTCGTGTATCGCATCTACTTTTTTTCTGACAGAATCTATTCATACACATTGTATTTCTGGATTGGTTATTGCTATTGGCAACAACGGGAATCCACCTCCTGTTCCGACGTCGCATAGTGTTGTTTTCGGTCTGAAATGCTGAATATTGTTGATTTCAAGTGCATCGTTGATATGTTTAATTTGAATTCCCTCTGGGTCTCTGATAGCCGAGAGATTGGTGTGAGAATTGATGTTTATGAACTGATCTATCAGTGATTTTCGTTGTTCTTTCATAGGTGGGAACTGGGTTTTATATAAAAAACGTACATGCTGTTATTCTTGCTTTCTTTGGTAAAATCATTATAGTATTTTCTTGCATCTATGCTTTTTTTTATTTTTTTGCAACCGTCATGGTTATAAGAAAGCTAAAGCAAAAGAAAATAGTAAATATAAAAGTTATCTTTTGGTTTCTTTTGTTGTGTGTGGGAACGTATTTTTTGATACAGCTTTTGAATGGTATCGTCAAAAGAGCTTCTCAAACGCCACAAGAAAATATGCTCTATACTTTAGGAGCAACGCTTACCTTTTCGGGTGTTTTGGAAGTTGATAATAATTTTCCCAATTATACACATTCGATTATTGTTGAAAATGGTGTCAAAATAGGATTGAAGAGTACGACCATTAATCTCAATGCATATGTTGATAAACAGGTGGAACTTGTTGGTACGGTCAAAAAGTATTTTAAGATTACTCCGGTGATAGAAATTACTACGCTCAAATTTCCCGATCAATGACTTATTCTCAAGGAAAATAGGTATTTTTTTGTTAGTGATTTGTTGTATTTGGATTTTTCTACTCAACCGCAATTAAGCGCTGTAAAATCTTGAACTGATGTTTCGGTATTGTTTGATGAAGAACCTATTGTAGATATCGAGCGCTTTTCTTGTAGTCAGATTGTCAAAACTCGTAATTGTACATATTTGATCACTAATTATATTCAGACCAACAAAGATACCTTTGATTCTTATCGAGGGTATACGTTTTATAAACATTCTACCTGATATTGGACGGTATTTGATGGAAATCTTTATGGGTATCTTTTCAAAAATATTTCTGATGATATGATTCTGGATATTTCTAATATGTTCAAAATCGTTAATAAAAAATTTATCATCGACAATAAGATAAATCAGGTCCAGGAATATTGTCAGGATGCATTTTCTCAAATCCGTACCATAGATACAATGGAATGATTACTTACTTATGTTGATCCTTATACTATTACTCTTGATCTCAAAGGGACTGATACGAAAAAAAATCCTGCGACGTGCAAGATTTCTTTTGATGTTCGAAATGATCGAGAAGTGCTTGAATCCTTCTATAATGATGAAGAATTACAACAAAGCGAATAATGTTTTCTTATTTCATTACATAGAAATTTCAATCAATTTCTATTCCGCTAAAGTGGGATATAGTTTCCCAATCGAATATTCATTCGTTTTGGGAACTACATATTCTTCAATCAACCATGAATAGTCGTGGGTTGAAGGAGAATATGAAAACGACGACAAAGTTTTTTATGGAACTTTGTATGTCTTATTTTACTTCCAATATTTTTACGTCTTGTTTTCCGGTGTGGAGTCTCATTTTGGCGGTTTCTCCCGCTTTTTTTCATTTTATCGCTAATCCTATAGGTGATTCTAACGATATTTTTATAGAGTCTTTTGTTACTTTTATCTTGTCGTCAAAATCCATAGTGGTTTCTCCTGTTCCTACTATAGTGACGGTATATACATCTTTATCTTCTGTTTCTATGGTGACTTTTGATCCATAGTCTACAGTTTTATCTGATTTTTTTTTGCTTTCTTTTTCTTCTTTGATGATTTCTACATCATCGATGAGTTTTTCTATTTCTGCTATTCTTGAATTGATGAAATCTTTGTCTTCTAGTGCTGATTTGTATTCGAAGTTCTCTGAAAGATCTCCCATTGCTTTCGCTTCTCCGAGTCTTTCTAAGACAGCAGGTAGTTTCACTTTTTTGAGCTCTTGTAATTCTTGGACTAATTTATCATATCCCTCTTTGGTAAGATAATTTTTTTTCATAACTAATTTGGTAGTAAAGGAGTAAAAGTGATATAGGTATATTATTTGTTACAGATTATTTTTATTATTTATCTGAGAGGTGTTTTTTGAAATGTTCGAATGCGTGATTTGGTACGTCTTCTATGATTTTGAATCCACCTTCTCCGGTAGATCGTTTGAATAATTTTCCATCATATGTGAATTTAAAGTCTCCTGTCCATTTTCCGATTTTGTTTTTTGTAATAATATATTCAATTCTGATTTCTGCTGTTTCTTTTTTGGAATAGATTTTTTTGAAGTAGGAATCCATTTTTCCGTCTAAATTCTTCTGAACGATGTCTTTTACGATTTCTTGCATGTTTGCAGGCACATCTACGAATTGGTACGAAAGTATTGGTGTGTTTGCCATTGTTTTTTAAAATAGAAGGTAAAAGGTAGAAAATAGAAAGGTGTTTTTGGTTGTATTACGGTTGTATATTTTACCCCGTATTTGTATAAAGCTTAGTTAATTCGTATAAAATTTCAATCTTATTATCCGAGTTTTTTCATGAAGTTTTGTTTGATATCATTTTTTTTCTGTCCTTCTTTGATCCATGTGTAGCTTTTTCTGATAAGTTCTCTGATATCCTGATAATAGATGAGTGCTAATATTTCACTCAATGTACATCGTTTGTGGATTCCGATGTATCCTTCAGCATGTTCTATTCTAACAAAATCAGGATCCCCAAAATATTCCATCAAAAAATAGGTGACATCTTTGTTCATCTGTCCTTTTTGATTTTCCGTATTTCTGAGTTGGGTAACTCCTAGCTGTTGTTTGATTCTCATATTGTTAATGGGAATTCCAGTTTCTTCGCTTACTTCCCTGAGTGCAGCTTTTTGGATATCTTCTCCTCCCTGGATTTTTCCTTTGGGAGCTACTCGCTCTATTTTGCCGCTAAGTGCGTGTCTTTTGATAAGTAAATATCTTGGTTCTCCGTCTGATGCCATGTAATACACAATTCATCAGGCGCTTTGGATTATCGCCATACTATAATGCTAAAATGTTAAAGAATTGAAAAATGGAAAGATGGAAATATTATTGATTGAGAATTTTTTTAATAAATTTACCTAATCATCTTGCGATTGGATTTTTGTCTGTATCGCTATTCTCAATGTCTTGTTGTATAGTGGTATATGCTTTTTCTAATCATTCTGATGCTTCTGGACGATTGAGTTGGTTGATTGCTTTTGTAACGTTATTTGATGATGTTGTTGTTTGTTGAGGAATGTTTGTTTTATCTTCTTCTATAGTACCATATGCCTTAGCTAATTCTGCTTCAGTTTTTTTTATGTCTTCAGTTGTATCTTTTTCTTTTTCGGGGATATTTGGTGTACTAGGAATATATTCTTTTTTAGCTCATGAAAGTCATGATGTTTTTTCTATATTCAGATTTTCTGCTGCTTTGTCTACCATGATTATTTACATAAGGAATGTAAAAGTTTTTTGAATATTGCGACATTTTTTTTGTAATTTACTCTTGTTGGTCCAATGATGGAGATGATACAATCATAATCGTCGACGGTAATTTTGGCGTATAGGCATGAGATCAATGTTTTGTGATCTTCGATGAACGTATAGTAGATCTGATTTTTTTTTAAGATTTTGCTATCGATAAATTTTACGATTCTTTTTTCTTCGATAAAGCGGATGATGTTTCTGGTTGCTTCATATTCGCTCACCATATCGTCTTTGAGGAGATTATTGATGCCGAGATAATAATATTCATCGTTTCTGACGAATCCAACAACGACGCCGTCAGCTACTCCTCAGATACTTTCTACCAATTCTTTCAGTCCGCTCCTGACTTTGACAACTTCTTCATCTTTTTCCTCTTCTTGGGCTACGAGGTAGTTTTCTATATATCTTGTTAGTCCTTGGATGGTTGGTACTCTTCCTGATGAATTATAGGGTTGGTAGACCATTCCAGCTTTTTCGAGTTGGTTGAGATATTTTCTGAGTGTGGATGGTGCGTATTCTGTATCTTTGAGGGAATGTAAAAATTTGGAACCGACTGGTTCTCCTTTGTTGATATAATTGTCGATGACGACATCAAGCAGTGCCAAAAGCTTATTATCGAATTTTCCCATATCGAAAAATCGTACGCTATCGTGTAAAATCTGTATTCTATTTTTGTTATTGAGAGTATATGGTTTTGTTATGGATTCTCAAGAGTATTATTTTCTTTTTGCTCCGCAGGGGTACTTTTGATAGGCGTCAAAAGTACCCAAAAACGCCTTTTTTGTGTAAAAATATCTTTCGCTATGAAATCAATATCACGTATTATTTTTGGATCATATATTGTTAGTAGTTTCTCCATCCTGCCAGGAGGCGGACGGATGTTCGGAACGAAGCGCTTGGACTTTCGTTTTTTGTTGGTGGAGTCATGGCTCAATTTTTTTTAGTAAAACATATTTTGAAAAAATATGTAATTTTTCTATTATAAAAAAATCTTATTATATTCGACTTTTTATTGTGTCTTAAATAAAAAAACCCTTTGTGAGGGTTGAGTGGTATGTTGTTGTATTGTTGGTTTAGTCTGGGAGTGAAGCTTCGTCCGTTATAATGTTTCCTGTGGCTTTCAATTGTTTTTGTCGAAGCATTCTGTTGATGGACATTCTTGTAGGGGAGGCATGACAAAACTCATCTGCTGTTAGTATCAAAAAGCCTTTGACACCTTGCATAACATAATTGAGATTAAAATCATTTCCCCGTATTTTTTGTTTGATTTTTTCTTCTCCGACCTTTTCCAATCCTTTTTTGGAAATATAATAATGCAGATCATGATCTTCGTTCCAATCTATATCCTTGTTTTTCATATGATCGAGTTCGTGGATCTGATCTGTGTTTTGGTGATCCAAACAGATAAGGTATTCTTTCAATGCATCTATATTCTGAAGAATATTTTTTATTTTGTAATAGTGGAGATGTTGCAAAAAATCCTTTACCTCATTTTTGAGATATCCTGCTATATCCAGTGTTTCCATTTCTTCAGCTATCGTTCTGCTGATAATGTCTTTTTTGCTTTCCGCCATATGAATCTCTGTAGTTACGATGAGATAAAAAGAGAATGTTTTATTTGATGATATGGATCTTGATTGCGTATTTTTCTTTGAGGTAGTTGAGGAGATGGATGTCGTGAGTAATCAAGAAGATACTTGTTCCTGCTTTGTGTATTTTGATCATAATGTCTGCGATTGCTTGTGTGTTTTCTCGGTCGAGATTTCCTGTAGGTTCATCTGCGATTACGAATTCTGGATCGTGGATCAATGCTCTTGCGATAGCTACTCTTTGTTTTTCTCCTGAGCTCAATAATTTTACTGGTTTATTCGCTATGTGTTTGAGATTTATTTTTTGCATCACTTGGGTGAACTTGGATTCGATGATGGTTTCTCCTAATTCGTAGATTTCCAAAGGATAAACGATATTTTCTTTGACGGTGAGATCTTCCAAAAGTTGATAATCTTGGAAAATGATACCAAGTTTTTTTCTAAGTTCTTGAATATCATTGATGTTTAATGTAGAGATATCTTGTCTTTTGTAAAATATAGTTTTTTCTGGTGGCGTCAATTTCCCAGTTAGAAATTTGATGAGTGTGGTTTTTCCTGTTCCTGATTTTCCGGTAAGGACAAAAAAATCACTTTCTTGAACAGAAAAATTCAGATCCTTGAATAATGACGTCGGATTGTCTCGATATCCCCGGGTGAGGTTTTTGACTTCGATAAGAGGGATTTTGTTCATGACTGAATGATAGATGATAAAGTTTAAAGCTTAACGTTCAAAGTTTAAAGCTGTACTGTAGCTAATTAGCAGCTTTGTGCTTCATGCTTTCTGCTTTTTGCTAAAGTATGATTGTATAATTAAGTATACGTCGTGGAGGGGAAATTTGCAAAACAAAGTCTTTGTGTTCTTGTATTTGAATTGACAAAATGACTAAAATAGACAGAAATTGACTAAAATTGATGAACGATAGATAAACAAATAAATAAACGGTGGATAAATGCTTCGCGATAAACGTGTTTTGTACTATAAAAATAGATAAATTCGTTGAATTTGGTTTGTAATTGTGTATGTATAATTCGTAATTCGTTGTTTTTTTTTAATCTATTAGATCATACGATATGTTGGAATTGAATCATGCGTTATCAGAATTGGAGAAGGTCGCTGAGGTGAGTCAGTTGGAAAATTTTTTTCAGATATATTTGTGAAAGAAATGATTGCTCAATGAAGAATTTAAAGTCATGCTTACTTTGAGTCCTGAAGAGAAAAAAGAGAGAGGATCTAAGCTTTCTGAGATCAAAACGAAATTGACGGAAGCCTATGAAGCTAAAGAACAATTTTTTAAGATGGCGCAGATCAATGAACAACTCGAAAAAGATATCGTTGATATCAGTTTAGACGTAAACAAAGATCAGTGATCCTATTCTTTGCTTGCCAATATTAGGAGAGAAGCGGAAGAAATTTGTAAGGGGATGGGATTTGTAATGGAATACGGGACTGATGTGGTGACCAAATTCGAGAATTTCGAATCTGTGAATATTCCGTTGACGCATCCTGCTACGGAGATGCATGATACTATCTATTTGACAGATAAGGATTCCAATGGTGAAAACTTGATTTTGAGAACACATACTTCTTCTATGCAGAATTATTTAATCCAAAAATATGGACTTCCGCTCAAAGCAGTCGTACCTGGAAGGACCTATAGATTTGAGAATATGGACGCTACGCACGATACGATGTTTTATCAGATGGAAGGTATTGTTATCGACAAGGATTTGAGTATCGCGCATTTCAAAGAATTGATGACGAAATTGCTTTCTGCGTTACTTCACAAAAATGTTGAAACTAGGATGAGACCTGGGTATTTTCCTTTTGTGGAGCCAGGATTTGAAATTGATGTAAGATATGATATCTATAACAAAGAGACCGGAAACATGGAAAAATCCAAGCGAATGGAGATCTTGTGAGCAGGGATGATTCATCCAAATGTTTTGAAGGAAGCTGGAGTGGATTCCACTCAACGATCAGGATTTGCGTTTGGAATTGGGATTAGTAGATTAGCTGCCGTTCGTTATGGCATCAAGGATATTAGGTATTTTACGAATGGGGATTTGAGGTTCGCGAAAAGTTTCGCATAAATCAACTAACAACTAACAGTGAACAACTAACAATTTCGGAAAATAAGAAGAGCTCTCGGTGACGGGAGTTTTTTTGTTTTTTGTACTTTTGCTTGCAATAGAAGTGTGAATATATATGTTTTTTTATAAATGTAAACATAATCTAAAAATAAAACATATGAAACACGAAATTGACATGAATCAACGAGTACTTGCTCGTTTACAAAAAGAGCTTGCACCACTCAAAAAACAAGAAACTGAAGCTTGTAGATTATGGGCTTTGGGATACAAAAAGTTCTTGTCTGCAGATGAAGCTTTGATTAAACGAGAGGAAAAAGGCTTAACAACTAATTCTGTTGATGAAAAGGGGGTTGTTAATAAAACTGTTCAAAATCTTTGGGCTGCAAAACGTGGGTGGAAAGAAAGAGACAAAGAGCTTACCAAACAACGTGATGCTGCTCGTCATGCTATGGACGTGAAGAAAAGCGAAATTCTTGAACAGGAAAAAACCCTTTCTGAATTACTTCATGAATATCAGATTCAGACCCAACAGATTAATGGTATAGTCGATAAGGTATTTATGCTCAATGAAGGAGTAGTAGCTGCGTTGGAGAATATGGATAAATTCCTCGCTGTTGAGGTCTATCCTAAACTTCATGAAAAAGGAACACAAAAGACTATCGAAAATTCACAGCTGACCAAACGTTTGGTCATCATGACCAATAGCATCACGGTCATGGATGTTGCCAAAGTACAGGATGCATCACGTCTTATTGATTTGTTTTTTGCTCGGATTGCTCCGAAGCAGGAAGTGGAATATCAGGATGAGACCGTAGCTATGTTATCGGATTTACTCAAAGAGCTTTTGGATATCAAAATCAAAGTAAAAGCTGGTCCAAATCTTTCTAAGTTTTTGGCACTTGAACTCAGCGAAGAAAAATTTCCTGAGCTCAAACAAGCTCAAAAATTATTAGCTTCTGCTACCAATTATGCTCGTTCTGGGTTGTATGTTCGTCTCTTTACTAGAGCAACAAAGGACGATCCTTGGCAGCCGGTACGGCAGTCATAATGAAAATTATTTTGTCCTGCGGTATATCCGCAGGATTTTTTTATACATTTTTCCATTTTTCTCTGATTTTTTTGGCGATATGTTCTCTATCTCGTTTGGTGGTCATGAATTTTTGGAATGCTTCGATGAGGGTCTGGTGGTTTTTGTTGTTTACCAAAACGCCACAGTCTTCATCTACTAATTCTGCAGTGGCTCATTGACCATATCAGAAAATAGGAACGCCGAGAAGCATCGCTTCCACGGTTCATATTCCGTAGCTTTCCTTAGTAAGATTGATCAATCCTTTGGCATTTCTGATGATTTTGATTTTTTCATCGACATCATTTATCCATCCGATGAAAATAATGGTTGGACCGGCAATGGATTTGAGATATTCTTCATCGGGACCGCTTCCCATCATGATAAGCGGGACATTCATGTCATTGCAGAGTCTGATGATTTTGTCAGTTTCTCTGACAAAATTTACTAATCTACCTATATAGAGATAGTAGGATTGTGGCTCTTTTTCTATGGTAGGGAGAAAGCATTTTTCTGTAATGACAGGATATTTGACTTGGATGTTGTGTATACTGTATATTTTTTCTGCTTCTTGTGCTGTATATTTGCTATTGGCATAGATGGTATCGAATTTCGTGAATTTGAGATCCCGTTTCCTGAGTTTGGGTACAATTCGGTTGAAGATTTTTCCTTTGATACCTGTCAGTTTCTCTTTGTATTCTTCGTAATGTGTCCGGATGTATTGCATTGGTGAATGGAGATAAAGCGTCATTTTGACTCCGGAAATCGGGGTGATGTTTTTCGCTATTGCGAAGGATGAGATCGTAATATACTCAGGATGATATTTTTTTATTTTTCTAGAAAGTATGTTCATTAGGCTCGGATAAAAAAACATCAGATTGCGATAATCAAAGAGCCATGAAAGAATGGGTATATTTTTTTTGCTGCAAGTTAGAAATATCTTGTTGAGCCATTTTGGTAGGGCGGTTACGATTTCTAGTGTGTGTTTTTTTGTCTTGAGTGCTTTGTAATCTGAAAATATTGTAAACACTTTACCCTGTGTTATATTTTTTTCTTCATCGATAAGGTCTTTGAGAACATTCAAAGCTCATCCAGGTGATATTCGACAATGGACGAAAGCAACTTTCATATAAACAATGATACATGATAAATGATAGATGATAGATGATAGATGATAGATGTTGTTCATTATGTAGACTATGTATTTTTGTTTTTTAAGCAAGGAAAATGTGGATTGGGAGATAAGCGCTTGAAAAGGAGCAGGAAAAGTATATTAATCAGTTGTTTATGTTTTTTTTATTGAAAAATGAATAGAGAGGAAAGAATGTTTCTTAAAAAAAATCTTGTTAAATTGATTATAGGACTTGTTTTGCTTGGGTTTTCTTTTGCATACATTCACAATCATCCTGCAGAAAAAGCTTCTATTTTTTCTGGATTTCAGGTGTTGTGGCAGAGAGCGATTGTTTATGTACACAAAGTAACGAATACTAATTCAGAAGCATTTCAGAAAAAGTTTGATTACGAAAAAACGTATCAAGAATTGATTAGTATGGCAGAGAATAAGGCTTGTTCAGATTCAAGTATATTGACAGAATTAAATGAAACGTATCAAGAGCTTAGGAAAGAATGATTGAAAACTTTGGAAGAAAATTTGCCTGGATATATTCGTAAAGCGAATGAATTTAAACATATGATAGATGGGTGTAAATAGAAATTAGATATAAGTATCAAGTAGTACATATTAAGATTTGAGCATCAAAATAAAAAAACTCCATCTTTATTGTGGAGTTTTTTTATAATATTTCTTGTTTATCCTAAGAATGGTATACTGATATCTCGGAATCTCACGAGATCTTTGAGGAGGATGTAGATTCCCAAAGCCATTAGTGCGATGAAGAAAAAGAGATTGATGTATCCTTCTATGTTGAAATATTTTTCTGGTTTGAGTCTTCCTATTCGTTGGATAATGACACCAAGTAATCTTCATCCATCCAATGCTGGAATAGGTAGAATGTTGAAGATAGCTAAAGCAAGAGAGATCATTCCTGCGAATGCGAGATAGAGTTTCCGTCATCATGAATGGAGTAATGCTTCTCCAAATTTGATAGCTCCTGCTGGTCCGGTGAGTTTATTAAGTGATGTTTTGATTCTTTCTTTTTTGAGAGAAAGTAGATCGCTTCCCAGTGTTCCTAATGTTGAGAATGTGAGTATGGTTTGTGCTTTGACTTCTTTTGCTCCTATTTGTATCGCTTTGAAGAATGGAAATTGTATCGGTTTGAGATTGATATTTCCTGCGAAGAATGTTAATCCGAGTACACAACTGTCAGCTGGACAATGTCCTTGAGTCAGTGTTTTTTTGTTATTTCTTGAGAAGATAATAGAGATATCTTGATCGATATTTTTTTTGAGCACGGTGCCGATATTTCGTATATCTACAGGGTCGTCGTTGATAGAAAGAATGGTATCTTCTGAGAGTAATCCCATTTTTGCACCCAATAAATCTTCTGATACCTTTTCTATTTTGGCTGGAATAGAAACTAATTCTCCACTAATAAATCCTTCTTGATTCAAAAATGCGACTGTTGGCATGAGATAGCTGTTTGTATGAGAAGCAAATGCATTTTCAGGAAGTACGGAAATTGGTTGAGTTCCCATAGTAAAGATAGCAGTGAATAATGCTCGTGCCATGATGAGATTCATTCCTACTCCTGCAATCAGGATTATTGCTTTTTTTCGAATTTTGGCTTTAATGAAACTATCTTTGGCGTTAAAATCTTCTTTGATGTTGGGATCGTCTCCTTTGAGTCTAACGAATCCGCCGAGGGGAATAAGATTGAGGCTATATTGGGTACCTGATTTGTCTTTTCGTAAGTTGCAGACTTTTGGTGGGATACCGATACCAAATTCTAACACTTTGACTCCGCTTTTTTTTGCTGCGATAAAATGTCCTAATTCATGGACCAAGACTAATCACATAAACATCAAAATTCCTATAACTAATGCCATTTTATTTTTTGAAGTAAAATAAAAAATCAGTGAACAGTGAACAACTATAAATTAACTAACAGTGAACAGTGAAAGATTTTGTCTTATTATGGACTATAGTAATTGTACAATAGTTTGTAGGTAAACATATTCATCAATTGTTAGTTATTAATTATTAGTTGTTAGTTTTTTTATTGTTGATTAGTGTGTAAGAAATTGTATAAGTAATTCAACGGCTTTTTTTTGTAATATAAGTAAAAATTTACAATCTTTTAATTCGTTAATTTTTTTTATGAAGTTAATCGACGCACATACGCATTTGAATACTTCACCATTGGTAGAGGATTGGCAATGATATATCCAAAAATTTTTCGATGCTGGAGGAGTGGGATTGGTAAATTCTGGTGCTGATGAACAATATAATTTGAAGGGGATTGAGATAGCCAAACAAGCTCAAAGCTTAAAGCTTAAAGCTCAAAGCCAAAAATCTCCTCTTATAGTGAAAACTACTTTGTGACGACATCCGCTAGAATGTATGGAAAATGTTGTAACTTCAGAGAATATTACCGAAAAGATGGATCGACTTAAACAATTGTATTCGGACAATAAACAATATGTGGTTGCTATCGGCGAGTGTGGTATTGATCTTCATTATCCGAATGGACTCGAAACATTGGAAATACAAAAAAAATTATTCATCGAACATTGCAAACTTGCTCGCGAGACCGGATTACCTTTGGTTGTGCATTCGAGAGATGCGTTTGATCAAACTTTTGAAGTTCTCAAAGATTATACTGATCTAATTATTTACTTTCATTGTTGGGGATATGGACCGCAGGAATTTGAAATTTTAAATTCGAAATTTGAAAAACTGTTTGTTGGATTTTGTGGTAATGTGACTTACAAAAAAGTTGAAAAACTTCGTGAAACGTTGAAACTTGTTCCGTTGACTCAATTACTATTAGAGACGGATGCGCCATATCTCACACCGCAAGTTATTCGTGGAGAGACGAACCATCCGGCGAATGTGAAGTATATCTATGAATTTGTGTCAGGTTTTTTGTGAATGTCTTTGGAAAGATTGTCAGATCAGATATATGAAAATTTTTGCAGAATATACAAATTATAAAAAATACATACAATAGATTGACTTTTTTGTTTAAATAATTACATATATGGTGTTTTTATTTGTTTTTTTTTGATAGATGCAAGAATATCATAAACTCAATGTTATGATTCAGGAGTTTTATACACATAAAAATTCTTTGGAATCTGCTTTACAAACAAATATATTCGATCAAACAACAAGAGAAAAAATTCATAACAACAAAGAACAATGTATACAATCCTTATTGTTTATCTTTTCTTTGGCTAAACAAGAGACTAAACATCCAATTATTCGTTATATCGGTGCTGAACTTGCACAGGCTATTTCGATGATTACTACAACGGAAAGAATATCGTTTGATGAGTTATCATCTCTTTCTGATATTGTAAAACGTATAGATAACGAGATAGCGTATGTTATATCGGAAAATCAACAAGACGCTCGCGCTATCAATGATTTTGAATGTATGAAAGTAACAGAGCGTTTGAGAAAAAATATAGGAATATCTAAAAATCCTTCTTTTTCTTCTTGTAAGAAAAGATTTTTGTGTCCACGTAGATACGCTATTTTATCTCAGGATGTGCTTGATACGATTATTACAGAAATAGATACTGTTCTTTCTTCTTCATTGTTTATAAGTAATGATTTACAACAATCGTCTTATTATCGATTTCCTGATTTTCTTGTTCAATTAAAAAAAATTATTACTGACGTTATACGTAATCGTTTTTTGCTTTCTTCCAAAAAAACATTATCTTCTTCTGTGTCTTTGAATGATATTGATGCTGGAAGTGATGATGATAATGAAGATAAAAAAGATATAACAACAGATCATACTTCATGAAAGAATCTTTATCTTAGTAGATTGACTGCTGATCGAGAAAAACTTCTTTTGTTTGTCAATATCCCTGAAGAAATTACAGAAGATACCTATGAAACTATTTTTGAGGAATATCATAGTCATTTTTTTCTTCCTGAGCAAAAAGAACGTATGAGAAAGATTTTGTATACTACTTCTGCTAAATATGTATTATATCGTTCTAGGACAGGGAATAAAGAATGGATGTGAGAAGCAATGATATTTCTAAAAAAATTTTTACACCAATGATGATGAAGAGAAAAATCAACTAAGACACAACTTCGTGAACAAGCAATTAAGCAAAAAATTATTATGGAAAATGAATTGCTTCGTCAGCAAAGTGTATATTTCCCCAAAATAATTCATTTATTGAATACATTCAAAAAAGTATTTGCAGATGCATATTTTTCTCAATCTCCTCAAAAAATTAGAGAAGCGTTTTTGGAACAATATACTTCCTTGGTCTTGGATCCTGTAGCAAAATATAATTCTGAATTGTTTTCTTTTTCAGATAGAGAATTTAGTATGTTAAAATCTACTCATCGAAAAAAAGAATTATATCAAGGAATTCCTTCAATTATTAGAAAAGGATCTGATGCACTTATCGAAAGAGGCATAGCACAATGATTTATCTTCGGCGAAATCGATGATCTTATTCGTCAATTGCAGAAAATTTATAATGAGAATATTACTTAGACTCCTACTCTAAAGAAAATTTCCTTGTCGACCAATTCTCTTTTTGTTCCCCACTTAAGTGCAGAGATTTGTTTCATAATCTCTACTTTTTCTGGTATGTTCAATATAGGATCGTTGTATGGTATTCTTGTTTGGAAACTGAATGGTCTAGTTGGTTGGTTGTCTACGACTATTTTGGATACTGCTCTAAAGGTATCACCGTTTACCATATCTATTGCTGAAAATTCTGGTCAGAATTCTTTTTCTAAAAATTCTGCATCGGGCGCACCGACTTTGTGGATAAAGAAGTTTCCCACGTTACCGAAAATGGTTTTGGAAAGATCGAGATTTCCTCATAATCCTTCTTGTTTGAGTTGATCAATATATTGATGAGCCAATATCAATCCTAATTTATATTTTCTTGCTTCTGAGAGAATGCTTTCTATGGAATTGGATACGTAATTTTGGAATTCATCGATATAGAGGAAATACGGTATTCTGTCTTTTGGTGCAAGTTTTGCTCTTTTGAGCGCTGAAAGTTTAATTTGCATTGCTACCATTCTTCCTACTAATTTACTATTTTCCTCTCCGGTGAGACCTTTGGAAAGATTGACGAGAATTATTTTTCCTTCGTTCATCGCATCGAAAAAGTTGAATGCTGATTTCGGTTGTCCGATAACGTTTCTGATGTATGTACCTGTCGTAAATGGTCAGAATTTTGCTTGCAAAAATGGAATGATCTCTGATTTTTCTCTGTCCCCCATTTTTCTATAGGTTTTGTTCCATCGCGAAGCGATGATAGGATTTTTTACGTTTCTTATTTTGCTTTCTGCAAAAGCGTCATCAGTAAAGAGTCTCATAATATCTACGAGTGTTCCTCCTTCTGGTTGTTCCATAAGCAAGAAACATGCATTTCTGAAGTAATCTTGTATTCTTGGTCCGAAAATTTCTTCTCCATACATAGAAACGAACATTTCTACGAGATCATTGGTTACGACATCCCTTTCGTCGTCGTTTTCTGGTCCGTCCAATGGATTGAAGGCAATCGGATATTCGGTGTTTGCGAGATCAAAATAAATCAGATCATCTATTCTTTCTTTGGGGAAATATTTTATAATAAATTCTGCTAAATCTCCATGAGGATCAATAGCACAAAATCCGTTTCCTAATCTTAAATCTTCTAACATTGAGGTATAGAGTAATGTTGATTTTCCTGAACCTGTCTGTCCGAGTATATACATATGTCTCATTCTATCATCAGTAGTAGTTTTGATTTTAATCTCTTTTTTGATTCCTGCGTAGGTGTTGTAGCCGAGCATGATTCATTCAGTCGGAATATTGTCCGGTGCAGGAATGATTTTGTATTTTTGTCGACTGATTCTTGGATTTCTATTGAACTTCGCATTTGGAATATGAATAATAGAAGAGAGTTCTTTGATATTCAGAATCATTTTTTTGTTTCGTTTGAGGATGTTTTGTAGTGTACTGTGGTCACTTCGAAATACTCTATTGATAAATTCTTTTGCAAATTTTTGCAAATTTTTGCTTTTTTTGAATTTGAGTGCATTCAATCCTATATAGCTATATTGACTGAATGATCTTGCAAGATCTTCTATGA
>CAZBQE010000018.1:0-16907 GCA_964494005.1 uncultured Candidatus Peribacteria bacterium
TAAAATTTTATAATAGGAAAAATGCTAATGTAAATGTGCTTATCGGACCTAATGGTGCTGGGAAAAGCTGATTTCTTACTACTATCCATCAAATTTTTAGAGTTGGACTTATGTATGATTATGTCTATGATAAACAGTATATTACGACCAAAAATATTTCTGAATTATCCAAAACAATTCAATTAAACGCACAATCAATAACTTGACTTCATACGCATTTTTCCACTCCTGACAAACCTTCTCAGGTACTTGTGGATATATCGTTGACGGAGCATGATTATGAAAATATGAGATATATCGTTAAGCATAAAGAAATACTGAATTCTTTGATCAGAAAATATAGTTCTTTGGATATAGTATATCCTGATTTTACCTGTGAAGATATTCACAATATTCCTACGTGTTTTTCTTTGCAATGTACTTGTGATCATATTCATCATACAATACAGGTAGAGCCTATATCTTCTTCTTCTCAAGCGCGTTTTGTTCTTTTGTATATGCAGACTTTGGAATTAATTCAGATCTGTATAGATATTTTCAATGAGTTTGAAAGAGGGAAAAAAGATGAGCCCATGATTCCGCTCAAAAATGGTGTAGCCTTTGTTTCTATGGATAGAAATCTTAAAGATATCCCTCATAGTATCGATCCGCGTACATGGAATACCTTGATTGGTGATAAAAATTGTTCTGCTCATCATGCGCATTTGGGATTCTATCTTTGTGTCAAGAAAATACGGAATATCATATCCAATCATCGGACGATTAAGATGACAAAAAAAGAAATAGCAAATTATCCTCAGAGATTAAAGGATTCAGATTTTTTCACTTCATTAGTTTTTATCATCAAAAAATATTTTGATAAAACATTGACGGTAGAATATCATAATGATATGTTGGAATTCTTTTTTGTGGATTCGTTCGGAAATTATATTACGTTTGCGAATCTCAGTGATGGTGAAGAATCTTTTCTTTCTATGATTTTTACTATTTATGGATACGATCTCAAATATGGTATGATTATTGTTGATGAACCGGAAATTCATTTTCATCCTCAGATGCAGAGAAGTTTTGCAAGAGTGATAGAAAAGATTAGTTATAACATTTGAACGCAATTTATTGTTTCTACCTACTCTCCTCTCTTTATCAACGAGACGAATATCGGGAATGTATATAGATTTTCCAAAATCAAAGGAGAAACTCATGTAAAAAATCCTTTTTTCTCTTTATCAACTAATGAAGCTTCATTGGTACATCTTTTGAAATTTGAGAATCTTTCCAAGATATTTTTTGTTAATAAAATTATTATGGTCGAAGGAGAAACTGATGCATATTTTTTTGAATTTTACCTTAGGTATCTTCATACGCTTCCTGAATGGAAATCGTACATTACTGATTATGAGATCATCAATATTAATGGAAAATGAAGTTATAAGCTTCGAAGTAAATTTCTTGCAAGATTTGGTTTACAATCATACTTTATCGGTGATTGGGATAATGTTGTGGATTATGGATTTATGACACAAAATGATTTGAATTATTATTATAAGCAGGCAAAATCATATTATGCTGGTCTCAAAAAAAATAAAAAAACCCATCGTCACTACAATAGACTTGTTGATACTCTCAGGAATCGTTTTCCTCAGAAGTATAGAAAGCTTGTTGCAGATATCGATGGATTATATACTAAACATGTATTTATTCTCAAAAAATGAGATATAGAGACGTATTTGGGGATGAGTGAAAAATGATTGGAAGAAACAGTTAGATTTTGTCATTCTCGTTTTACTCAACGATTGGAAAATAAACAATTTGCTACGTGCAGGAAAGAATTTGAAAATATCCTTTCTCGTATTTTTAAATAGCGTATGCCGCTATGTTTTGTATGTAGTTATTGTAGACAAAAACGAATCCTGCTATTCCTACTGCCAAAAATAAGATCAACAGCACGATAAATATTCGTGTTTTTCTTTTTTCCGCTTGGATTTTTTCGTTGATGTCGCTAAGTTTTCTATTGAGAAAATTCTCTTTGCTCTCTTCGTTGATCTTTGTCATATTTTGAAGTTTATGTTCTATTTCTGTAAGTTTGTTTTGTAGTCCTAGAATAAATTGGTTTTTTTCTTCTATAATTTGATCCTTGATCTGTTCTTTTTCTGCTATACTTTTGTGTAATAAAGCTATTTTTTTGAATTTATTTTCTACTTCTTGCAATCTTTGCTGTAAGGTATGGATATGTTGTATTTTTTCTTCTATGATTTTATCTTTATTTTGATTGTTTTTTTCTTGTTGGATATAGGATTTTAAGTGGTTTTCTGCTTCATTGAGTTTTTGTTGTAGAATATAGATAGATTTATTTTTTTCATTGAGTAATCTATTTTTTTCTTCAATGACTTTATCTTTTTCTCTATAGACCACCAAAAATTTACTTAGGTTTTCATTGTTTATTTTTGGGGTAATTACTTCTGGTTGTATTGTTTCTTGATATATTTTTTGTGATGTGGATATCTTTTCTATGGTGTTTGGTGTTTCTGGTGATGGGTGTTCTTGTTGTTGTTGAATGCTTTCGTAAAACATAGTAATTTCTTTTTCTATTTGATCTATTTTCTCTAGTTGGAATCCATCCTGAGAAATATAAATTTCTTGTTTGAGTATATCTATATCGTTTTTGATCTGATTGATAATCATATTTACTTCTTCAGTTTTTTCTTTGGTTTCGTAGATAGACTCGATATTGTTTATTCTTTCCATAAGTGGTTTTTTCATATTACGCAATGCTTTGACAAATCTTGCTCTATCGATGAGCTTTTTGGTGAAGTAAATGATAAATGCAAAAACGGGGAATACAAGTATTCCTATGATAATGTATATTTGGTAATTGATAAGTGTTTTCACCATCCTCTTTGTTGTGAAGATTAAAACTTATACTTACATAATATACATAATTGATAATAAAAGTCAATATAAAATAAAAATAAAAAATCCTGATCTTCTGACCGGGATTTCATTGTTGTTTGTGATTAATTGTTATCCATTGAGGATGAAAAATCCTGCTACGACGATGAAAATCAAGGAAAGTCCGATAAAAATCAGATTCTTGAGTTTTTCGTTTTTGATCATACCTTTGAGTTGTCCTATTTTTTCTTCTAATTTTTGTTTTTCTATGATCGCTTCTTGCTTTTCTTTGTTGTAATCAGGTAAAGCTACCATATGTTTGATCTTGGTTTCCAGTTCTGTTACTCTTTGTTGAAGAACGAAAATCATCTTATTTTTTTCTTCAAGTATTTTTTCTTTTTCTTTGAATATGAGGAAGAATTTTTCGATTTTTTGATCGATAACGTTTTCTAGATCGCCTTTGTTGGCTAGGTTTGTGTTGGTTGTAGTTGATTGACTGATGATTTCAGAACTTAATTCTTGATGAAGTGTAGCAAATTCTTGTTTGAGTGTTAAAACTTCCTCTTTGGCTAACAATACTTTGTTTGCTATTTTTTTGTAAGAAAGCTTACCGCTTTTGATGTATCTATCTACGGTTCTTGTAGATATGTTTAGGCTTTTTGCTGCAACTTCTCTGGTTACATTATACGTTTTACTCATACTACTTATTGAATTAATAATCTAAAATGTAATATGCTCGCTTTCAGCTCGCGTAATTTTCTATTTATCTTTTGTTTATTGATTGAGGTCGAATTTTGTTGGTTCTTGATATTTAATATCTTTGAGTAATGATTGAACGTATAGAGTGATCAATACTCCTTCTACCATTCATAGAAATAATACCCATGGATAAAGTTTGATGAAGCTAGGTAGTCATGCAAAGAAGATAATTTCTACGGGCGTTCCTATGTTCTGAAAATAGGGAATTCGCAGAAAGATGAAGATGAAGATGATGAGCACGAGATAGAAGGTTTTTCCTTTTTTCATTTTTATATATACTATTTATTGGATAAAGATAATTTTTATTTGGAATATATCGTCACTACTTCGATGTTTTCTCATTTTATCCTGAAATCATTCGGGTAGATGACTATATTATTTTTTTAATTAAAAAGTAGATAGCGCTGAGAATGACTGACAAGATAGCCGTCTGAATCAATGTTCCTAGTTCTACAGTAATTCCTAGATCTAAGTAATTCATCACTTGTTCAAAGATATAGAGTACAATGATGTTGAGTAGAAGAGAGAATATTCCCATAGTCACCAATCTGATCGGTAATGTTAGTATTCTTAGTATTTTTTTGAGTACTGAATTGATCAGCCAAAATACTAGTCATAAAATACCAAAGATGATATAGGTATCTTTGTATATCGACTGTATTTTGAATCAAAGTTCAGGTACATAATGTACGATAAAGTACAATACTGCTCCATTTACTATGATGTTGATGAGTAAATGTTTTATTGGTTTCATTGATGATGTGATAGAGTAAATAGATTGTTTTCTGTTTATTTGATATGTTTATGTATCTGTCTATTGTTTTCAATATCTTTTTTTTGGCTTTTTAACAGGTATTCATCATTTTTGTTAAAAATATGTCAATTTGTGTACACTCTTTGTCTGTATTAGTCATCTATAAGGTTATCGAAAGTGTCTTCTTGATTGTCTTTTAGATATGTATGGAGGGCGTTTCTTGTGGCTAGTATGGCTATAACTGCTGCTCTTTTTCTTCTTGGTGATACTTCAAATCCATGATCTACCATAGTTTGATAGTTTCGATGTATAACATCTTCTATAGGTTTATCGAGTAGTAGTTCTGAAAGTATACTTGCTGCTGCCGTTGTGATATTGGAGCAATTTCCATCAAAGCTATATGCTTTTATTTTTTCATTTTCTATTTTCAAATAGACGGTAATATCATCTCAACAGATAAAATTCCCTTCGTGCTGCTTGATGGTGTATTCTTTCATGGCAAAGTTTTGAAGGGGGTTTTTGCTATATTCTTGTATCATAAGGTTGTTTTCTTCGTTCATTGTAGTTTGTAAGGTCTGTAAAGTCCGTAAGGTCTGTAAAGTTTATGAAAGCCTGACTTTATAGACTTTCGACTTTATGACTTTTAACTGATATTTAGTCGATTTTGTGTCGAAGGTATTCTATAAGCTTTTTGATCATAAGAATGATTTTGTTGCTGAATTCTACAAACCCTTTACTTGCTATTATTTCCATACGTTCTATCTGATTGGCTATTTTTTCTATATTTATTAGGAATTTGTTTGAATTAATTTCTAATATGACGTCATATGATCCATCTTCGTTTTCTGTGAAGGTTGCGTGGACGTTGTCCAGACATATCGTCTGTTGTAAGGTATCCACTGGTGAAACGAGATTTATTTGATTCATAGGTTATCATTCGTCATATATAAAAAAATCTGGGTAAGCGAGTTTTTATCGTTTCATCAAATAAATGCAATAGAAAAATCGTTCAGATTTTTATGGAAAAATCGTCTTGATTTTTTTGTAAGGAACCTTATATTTTTTTTACCAATTTTTATTGGTAGTTACTGATATATGTCTGATAGAGTTTTCGACATTGTTGTTAAAAAGTTGATAAAATACAAAGGAAGGCTTGTAAATAGTGAAAAGATAGCTATTTTACTGAGAACTTCTTTGGACGATAATTTTTCTATTCAAAAAATGTATAAGATAGTATATTATCTCAAAGTGAGATGATATCTGGAAAATCTCAAAAAAGATGTCTTTTTTGTTAAAGATCCTGATAAATTATATACTCAAGAGCAGATATTGGAGCTTTTTTATTGGAATGTTGTCAAAAAGCATTGTGCTAATTTTCTCAAAGGTAATCGGTATATAGGTGGACTCAAGGCTTTGGAACTTAATCTTGCTTCCTATGATATTCCTGATGAATTATCTATTATCAATCAACACAAACAGGCTACAGAAGTGATTATATATGATAAACAGGCTATTTTTAAAAATTATTCGTATAAAAAAACCAATCTTTTTCCTTTTTTTTGGAAATTGACCAAAAAGATACATATAGGAAATCTGATTTTCCCTATTGCCGGATTGGAACTCGCTATCGTAGAAAGTTTGTATAATCCTAGTATGATTACTCAAGGATATATCAATGAATTGGTCAAGAAGGTTATCAGAAAATATCATACATCCCTGGATATCAAAATTTGGGAGTCGATTTTGAAAAAAAATAAGCACAATACCAGTATCAATAGGCTCTATGCTTTATCTAAAACGATTAATCCTGATTTGGCTGATAAATTAAAAAATCTTATCAAGAAATATGGATACTTTATATAAGCTACTATGTAAACGGATGGTATCCTTGTTTTTTGAGGTTTTTTATCGGCAGGAATAAGGGAGTAGGAAATTTTTCCCATTCGACCCATTTCCAGGCATCACATTTCTCCGGTTCCATGATTTTGAGCTCTCCTTTGTCATAATCACAGATTGCATATACGGTTATGTAATGTTTTTTTTCTTCCTGAAAGATATCATTGGTGAATGTTCATAGGGTGATATTCTTTATCTTTATTCCTGTTTCTTCCATAGTCTCCCTTATAGCGCACTCCTCTACCGTTTCATTGAATTCTAGATGTCATCAAGGAAAACTTCGGGTTCAATCCCCATGTGCGTTTTTTCTTTTGCCTAATAATATTTTGCCGTCTTTACGTACAATCACTCAAACACCAACTTTGGGTCTATTTGTTTCCATGAATTTGTAATATACAATAAAATTATCCTACAGATCCTTCCATTTCCATTTCTACTAATTTATTTAATTCTCCTGCATATTCGAGTGGGAGTTTTTTTACAACAGAAGAGAAGAATCCGTTGACGATCATGGTGGTCGCTTTGTCCTGTGTTAGTCAGCGGGACATGAGATAGAAAAGCTGTGATTCATCTATTTTGCCTGCGCTAGCTTCGTGTGCTATGATGGCACTATCATTGTCTGATTGAATAAGCGGAACAGTATTGGAAATAGAATTATTGTCAAAAAGTAAGGCATCGCATTGAGTGTTGTTGGTTGCTCATTCGGCTCATTTTGCTATTTTCACCAATCCGCGGTAGGTGTTGATACCGCCTGCTTTGGAAACAGATTTGGCGACGATATTGGATGAAGTATATTTTCCTAGGTGGATGACTTTGGAACCGGTGTCTTGATGTTGTCCTTCACTTGCTACTGCTATTCCAAGCATATCTGTTGAACTATAATCGCCTTTAAGTATTGAACATGGATATAACATTGTTGTGCAAGAACCGAGATTGCCATTTACCCGTTCCATAGTGCTACGCTCCTCTACTATCGCTCTTTTGGTATTTAAGTTGTAGGTATTGGTCGATCGGTTTTCCACGGAAGAATATTTCATTTTGGCATTTTTGCCAACGTAGATTTCAACAAGTCCTGCGTGTAATGACGCTTTGTCATATTTTGGTGCCGAGCATCCTTCGATATAGGAGCATTCTGCTTCGTCTTCTACTATTATCAGGGTATGCTCGAATTGTCCTCATCCGAAGATATTCATGCGAAAATATGCTTGGACTGGATCAGTCAATTTTATTCCTTTGGGAATATAAACAAATGTTCCTCCACTCCATACTGCTCCGTGTAATGCTGCGAATGTATGGTCAGTTGGTGGTACGAGTTTCATAAAATGTTTTTTGATAAGTTCTCCATGAGTATGTAATGCTTGGGGCATATCTTCGAAAATCACGCCTTTTTCTGCTCGCTGCTGTTTGATTTTATGATAAACATTCAGTGAATCGTATTGTCCCCCCGCTCCTGCTAAGTATTTCTGTTCTCCTTTCGGTATTCCCAATTTTTGAAATTTTTCTTTGATTTCTGCGGGAACGTCGTCTCGGTTATTAGCATATCCTTCGTTGTCTTTGTGAGGTTTCGCATAATAGATGATTTCGTTCATATCTAATTTTTTAAGACTTGGTCATCGTTTCGGTAATTTCATTTTTTGATAAATTTTCAAACACTTTAGACGATGTTGGAGCATTCGTTCTGGTTCTTTTTGTTCAGCAGAAATTTTCCTTACCGTATCTTCGGTGAGACCAGTGAGGTAAAGGTCGTATTTGATGTTATCTTTGGACTCCAAAATTGATTTGAGTGACATTTATTTTTTGGTGATTTTTTGATAAAAATTCGTTATCTTTGTAAGCAAGAAATGCTTGTGCTATTTCATTCTTTACTTTCAAAAGAAATGCTTTTTCTTCTTTGCTTTCCATTGTTTCGATAGCTTGATGTATATCTATAAATGCGGCGATATGTCTATTGTCGGTAGGATCGAGTTTCGGATATTCTTTAGTCAAAACATAGAGAAACATATCTATTTTCTTGAATCCGTACGCTTTCTCTTTGAAAAAGGATCAGAGGTATTTGTGTTGGATGATATCTTGAGGATCGATACCTCCTTCTTCTTGTATTTCTTGTAGTGCTGTTTGTTCTATAGTTTCTCCGAATTCTCTTTTACCTTTAGTGAATGTTCCTATCTTAAATTTTTTGATTGTTTCTTCAGGATTTATAAGAAAAAGGTTGAGTAGTCCTTTCTTGAGTGTTGCTGCATATTCTTTTTGTGCAAGTTTTTTTGTGAGGAGTATTTTCTCTGTTTTTGGGTCGAGTACGATTCCTCCTGCGGAATGTTTTGTTATTTTGGGCATGCTATATGATTATGATAAAATAACTTTTAATAATTCAGGAAATTTTTCTGTTCACATATGTTTAAGTATATAGTGACCATGATTTTTAAGTTCTATAACGTCACCACCTAGAGCATTATGATATATTTTTAAACTCTCTTTTCCTTCTGGATCTTCATCGTCTGCTGTAAACATAGTAATTGAATCTATATTATTTTTGATTGTTTCATTTATAGGAAATCAGTAAAACTTTTCTCTATATGTGTCGTCTTTTTCTTCATCGTTTATTTTCCGTGGTGCAACAAGAATAAGTTTGTGAATTTTTTTATTTGTTTCTCAAAGCCAATTTACTAAGAAAGCACATCAACAACTATGTCCTATTAAAATTGTATTTTTATCTACAGTATATTTTTCAAATTCTTGTTTAAATTTTTCGTATTCTGGTTTTCGAGGTGTTGGCATAGTCGGTGTTTCTGTTTGAATATTATTTATTGTTAATTCTTTTTTTGTTCGAGGAATCCAGTGTTTATTGTAACTTGAATCTGTGTTATCTGATGGACATCCATGAACGATTATACATTTCTTCATTATAAATTATTATTGATTAAAACCTTCTTTTTTTATTTTTTCAATTATTGTCTGGTCCCCTTCTTGAATGATTTTGCCCTTTTCAAGAACATATACTTTGTTTACGGGAACATGTTCGATGATATCGAAGATATGCGTGATGATGATAAAAGAATTTTCTGAATGATTGAGATCGGAGATCATATGAACAACGGATTTGAATGCGTTGACGTCGAGTCCACTGTCGATTTCATCCAGAAAAATATATTTTGGTTTGAGTAATTTCAATTGGAGTATTTCTATTTTTCTCCTCTCTCCCCCACTAAATCCGACGTTGAGATCTCTTCGCAGAAAATCCTTGTCGATTGTTAATTCTTCTATTAATGGTTCTATAACTTTTTTGAATGCGAGAAATGATGTCGTTGTTCCATTCTGTGCGTCGTATATTGAGCGTAAAAATTCAAACAGCTTGATTCATTTGATTTCTGGAATATGTTGGAATGCTACGAAGATTCATAATTTAGCTCTTTCGTGAGGATCTAATTCTCACAAATTAATTTTCAATTTTCAATTTCTAATTTCTAATTCTCAATTAGTAATTTTATACTTCGGATGACCCATGACGGTCATAGCAAGCGATGATTTGCCTGATCCGTTTTTTCCGATGATGCAGTAATTTTTTCCGAGGTCAAATTGCATCGATATATTTTCGAGTATGGTTGTGTTTTCTGCTTGGACAGTGAGGTTGTTGATATGTAACATAATATTGAATGCTAAATGTTAAATGTTGAATGTATGATTTGTTGTATTATGAACTATTGCTATTTTTACACGAGATTTATCGCGTCTCTACGGATGATTTTTACTTATGTAAATTTATGAAGTCGCCTGAGTTACCATAAAATTGATTGAACATATCGTCGATATATTTTTCTGCTGTATAATTTCCTTTTCCTCTGATGTTCAATACATTTTCTATCCATTCTTTATTTATTTTTTGGATTTCTTTTAGCGTTTGCTCTTTTTCTTCCGTAAAAAAATCTTTGTGATGTTGTTCTTGTGATGTTTTTTTCTTTTCTTGTTCCTCTCTGGTGTTTTCGTTGAGTTTTTGTAAAAGTTCTTGGACAGAACTTTCTATATTTTGATTTATCTCCGCATCATTTTTTGTTCGTTCGCAAAGTTCTTTGATACCTTGTTTATCGTTATTTTTGAGTATATTTACGGTATTTTCATGAAGTTCTTGATAGGATTCCAATCATAGTTTTCCTTTTTCCAATGAGGGAATAATATTTTCATATGGTGTATCAAGGCAAATCATGGGTTCTTCTATTTTTTCTGAAAAATCATCGAGATGAGCGTGATAATTGTATGTCATCTGCATATCGAGTAAGTTTACTTGTTCTTTGCTATTTTTTATTGTGGATTCTAGTATTTCTTTGCATTCCTTATTGAGACTTGCTGCTCTTTTTTGGAGGTATATTTCTTCTTCTTTGAGTATTGTTTCAATGTTCTGAATAATGTTTGATAGCTCTTTTATGCTATTTATAGTTGTGTTTCCTATAGTGTAACATGTTTTGATTTCTACGATGGGAGTGAGTGATTCAATCGTTGTTGTATTATTTTGTAGTGCTTTTTTGATTGTAGCTGATGGATTGAGTCTTTTTGCTATTTGGAAATTATGATTTGCTTGTGCTAGGAATATTTGTGCTGTCTGTAATCATGAAATAGTATTTTGCAAAGCGTGTTCGTAGGCTAATAAGGTTTCTATCGTACCACGATTGTAATAATCTACGTTTGTCGTTCAGCTTATCAAATTAAGTGCTTTTTCGTATTCATGATTTTGTATCGCTGTATTTGCTTTTATTGTTGCTTCCATGTATTGGAGTTTTTCTGTTAGCAATGATGATAATGGTGATGTATTATTTCTTATCATATCGTATGCTTTACTTTCATTTGCTGCTTTGATTATGTATAGAGAAGAAAATAGTATTCATAGTCCAGCTATAATACCCCATAGATAATTATATTTTGTCTTTATTCTGTTTGTTTCCATACACAAAAATATGTCAGGATAAATTTCCTGATTTTAGCTTACATATTTGGTGTGTACTTTCAATATTATTAGTTATAGATTGTAGGTGTATATGTTGTAGTATGTTTAAAAATCATATTGTTTGAGGAGCTCATCTATTTGATTGAGATCGGGAAGGATGTTGTCTCTAAATACGGTAAAATTGTTTGCCACTATATCTTGTTTTTCCTCTAAAAGGTCATATTTTTTTTGTAATGTTCATAGATAAAATGTCAATTTTCTTGCGAGTGTTACTTTTGCGTTGTAGGCTATTCTATTTTGTGTTGCACATGTTTCGTATCTGAGAGAATCTGTTAGTGCTTTATCCATCATTTCTTGGTCATATTCTTCTATTGCATTGAAATATTCTTTATCGCTCAATGATTTGTCTGTGAGACATGCGTCCATATCTCATTTAATTATATTCATTTCTTGTTTCATGTATGCTAGGATACTTTCTCCCTTTTGTAATTCTTGAAAACAATGAATAAGATATTCATGGAGAGTTTTTTCTTTTTCTGTAGCTATATCTAACATATCTATTACATCTTTTTTGGTTAGCTCTTCAAGTGTTTTGAGTGTTTGGAGTATTTCTCCTTGATATTCGATATTTTGCACGTTCTTGTTTGCAATAAGTAGATGAAGTTTGATGGCTCCATATCCTATTTCATCTATAGCGAATCCATGTATCATAATGGGACTTGTAGTCTCTACAAACAAAATATCACTCACTCCTACTTCTTGTGCATGAGGAGCATGTTGTATTGCTACTGTGCTTATCATTAGTGCTATGATAATTGTTGTAATGATTTTTTTGACCATTGAACTTATTATAAATAATAAATGATAGATGATAGATTTTGATTTTTATATTGTAGTTATTGTATTACGTTTACCAGTTCTGCCATTGGTAAGAAGATTGATCCTACGATAATCCCTATGATGACTGCTATGATAGCCATCAATATTGGTTGGATCAGATCCATGAGAATATCTATTTTTGTTTGGAGCATGTCGCGATAGAAATCTGACATTTTCTTTAATACTTTGGTGATGTTTCCGGTATCTTCTCCTACGTGAATAATCTGAACCAATATCGGATCAAACAATCACGATCATTCCATTGATTCAGAGAAAGAGAATCCGGCATTCAGATTTTCTTTTATTTCAAGTGCTTTTTTCTTGTAGAAGAAATTAGTAAAGGTATTTCCCATAAGCTGTAATGACACTACCGGACTTACTCCTGCGTTGTACAATTGACTGAGAAGTTTTGAAAATCTGTACATATAATAAGTTTTTACTACTCCTGATATTGCGGGAGTGGTGACCAATAATTTGTCTATGAATATTTTGAAGGTTAAGACATATTTATACAAAAATCTATATGTTATTATAATTCCTATAATAATGATAATCATAAATCCTCGCATGCTTTGAAAAAATGTTGATGCTCCCATCATAAATCTTGTCAATGCTGGTAAAGATTCTTGGTTGGGAAACATACTTACTATTGTTGGTATCACATAGATCAACAAAATAATTACTGCTACAAAAGCGAAGAGAATAAGAATAATCGGGTAGGTCATCGCCTTTTTTATTTTGGCATTTATTCTCTCGGAGTTTTCTAGTTCTATAGCTATTTCGTCTAATATTTCTGGGAGATTTCCCATGGTTTCAGCAGATCTCACTAATTCTCTTTCTTCTTCTTTGAAAAAATATTCATGATTGTCCATGGCCTTGGAAAATGTATATCCTTGAGTTAGTTGATCTATAAGGTCTTGAATAATCATTACCAGTCCTCTATTGGTCTCTGAATTTTTTATAGAAAATAATGCATCTCTGAGTCATAATCACGCTCTTTGTGCTACTGCTAGTAATCTAAAAAAATTTGTCTTCTGCTTTAATTTTGGTGCGAAGAATTTTTTGATGATAAATTTCTCGAATACTCATAATTTGCTGACTTCCATACTTTATAACTAATGTGCTAAATGCTTGATGCTAAATGCCGGATGCACTATATAGTTTGTATTGTGCTTCAAGCTTTAAGCTTCTAGCTTTGTGCTAAAGTCTATTTATCGAATCTTGCTTTGACATATCTGTAGATTTCGTCCAATGTTGTCATTCCTTTGATGACTTTGAATACACCATCTCTTTCGAGATTGATCATACCTTTTTGTAATGCTTCATTTTCTACTTCAAATGCTGATTTTCCTTCCAAGAGCATATTTTTTATTTCGTCGGTATAATCCATCATTTCAAAGAGACCTACCCTTCCTTTGTATCCACTTCCTCCACAGACAGGACATGTTTCTCCTGTTTCTGGATCTTTTCCACTTCCTATATAAATCAATCCATTGTTGATAAAATCATTTCGTTGTTGTTGATTTATCCCTCTATTGAGGATTTCTTTTTTGAGTGCCTCTTTGTCGAAATTTTTAAAACTTTCTTTGGCAAATTTGTATTTGGGATCATCTTTGACTGATGTCTGAATTTTACAGTGATCACAAACTCTTCTTACTAATCTTTCTGCCATTACTAAGTTGAATGTACCTACGAGCATATATGGCTTAGCACCAAGATTATAAACTCTCGTAATTGTTTCTGCTGATGAGTTTGTATGGACCGTAGAGAAAACTAGATGTCAGGTCATGGCTGATTCCATCGCCATATCCAAAGTTTCTTTATCACGGATTTCTCCCACCATCATAATATCCGGATCTTGTCTGAGTCCTCCTCTCAATCCATTCGCGAAGGTGAATCCGATATCTGATCTTATTTGTGCTTGATTGAGTCCTGGCATTTTGTTTTCTACTGGATCTTCGTAGGTGATGATATTTACTTCGGTAGTATTCACATAATCTAGACATGCATAGAGTGTCGTTGTTTTACCTGAACCTGTTGGTCCGGTCATTAGAATGACGCCATTTGGATATTTGAGATGTCTGAAAATTATTTCTTTGTTACTTCCTTCGATACCTAGTTCTTCCAATGGAGGAATTTTTTTGGATTTATCGACGATACGCATTACCAAACATTCTCCTCGTACACTTGGAAAGGTATTGGCACGGAGATCGATTTCTTTATTCGTCAAGGTAACGTTGGATACTCTCGCATCTTGGGGAACTCTTTTTTCATCTGGTCTCATCTGACCTGATTCAATCTTGAATTTTGAGATAATACTTTCATGAAGATTTTTTGGATATTGAACAAGTTCTTGTAAAATTCCATCTATTCTGATTCTTATTCTACAGTGATTTTCCAATGGCTCGATATGAATATCTGATGCTCCTGATTCTACACCCACCGTCAACAGATTATCAAAAATCTTTACCACATCGGATTGGAGTACTGCCTCGTCTAATTTTGCTTTGTAATCTACTTCTACCATACTATATTGTTGATAAACTAAAGGTAATTTGTCCTTTTGGGACGTAATTGGTAATTTGAATTTTGTTCGTAATTTTTCTTATTTGATGTGATAGTGCAACTTACTCTAAGTATACTCAGAAATACTGGAAAATGCAAATTTTCATGTATATTTTTTTTAAAGGAATACCTCACTATTTATACCTATACATGAAAATTTACCCATCGTTCAATGAAAACTACTGAAGCGTACTTTTCAAGAACTTAGTGCAAATTTATAGACTAAAATTTATAAGCGAAAAACGCTTAAAATACACTTTATTTTTGTTGTATAATAAATAAATTGACTTATTTGTTTTTTTATTTGTGTTTTTGTATAACTAAGTTGTTTTTTGTGATATTTTTTTTATACTTCAATTGATTTTATTTGATATTTTTTTTTGTATGAATCCAGATCTTTGATTGATTGTTGTGTGAGTGATTATCTGACTTATTGTGGGGTATCTTGTGGCGAAAGTATACTTTATGCTCAAAGTAAAATATCAAAGAAGTGATGCCGTCAAAAGATCTCGTAATGTTGTTCTTGGGCATGTGCATGAAAAAATAGCTCCGCTTTTGCCGAATTTTCCGTATCATTACAAGGATCTCATGTTTCTCGGAAAAGGAGTTGATTACATTGTTTTCGATTGACTTTCCAAAGGGAATCTGAATAAAATAATATTTTTAGAAATCAAAAGTTGAACCTCTACACTCAATAGAAATGAACAGATGGTGAAAAGCTGTGTGGATCAAAAGCGTGTGAGGTATGAAGTGTGGAAAAACTAACGAACAACTAATAACTAGCAACGAACAATGATGGAAGATGTTCATTAATTGTTAGTTGTTAACTGTAAATTCTTAGTTGGAATATAGGGTCGTGGTGAAATGGTATCATGCTAGTCTCCGAAGCTAGCGGCGTAGGTTCGATTCCTACCGACCCTGAACTAACCAGCTTCGCTGAAATATTAAGTGTTAAGTTCTAAGTGTTAAATAATATATTTGATGAATAAAAAACTGCTTATCATATTCAAGTATCTCAAGGAACTTTTTTCTAATCCAGAAACTGAGCTTCATTACTCTTCTCATTTTCAGCTTGTTGTGGCAGTAATGTTGTCTGCTCAAGCTACAGATTTGCAAGTAAATAAAGTGACAGACAAATTATTTAAAAAGATAAAAAATCCTGAAGATATTTTGACGATGGGACTCGTGAAATTCGAAAAAGCTATTTCTTCGATAAATTATTACAAGACGAAGGCGAAACATATCTATGCAACAGCTTCGCTGTTTATTGAAAATTGAAAATTGAAAATTGAAAATTATAAAGATTGAATACCGGATAGTGTGGAAGAATTGATGAAGTTGCCAGGAATTGGTGTGAAAACTGCGAAGTTGATCGCACATTGTGTATATGGTCAGCTGTATATTGCTGTCGATACACATATTCATAGAGTGAGTAATAGGCTTTGACTAGTCAAAACTATTTCGCCGGAAAAGACATCAGAATTACTTGAAAAACTTATTCCTGATAGCTATAAAGAACATGCGCATCATGCATTAGTTCTGTTTGGGCGTTATCACTGTAAGGCGCTAAAACCAAAGTGTGAATGATGTAAATTACAAAAAATCTGTTTATATTATAAAGAAAAATATGCTTAAACTAATCGAACCGCAATGGTGAGAGAATCTGTTGATGAAATTGTTTGCGTGGATGCAAGCCAGTGGTTTTTGGTCATATCGGATTCCTGTACTGGCAGATGTATTTGTCTTTACGTATCCTGTGTATTTGCTTGTTTTGTATGGATATGGATTCTTCAAAAAACATCTTCAATCAAAAATAGCTGCTTTGTATATTTTTGCAGGAACGATTTTGAGTGTTGTGGTAAATATCGGTATTCAGTATTTCGTTGATAAAGCGAGACCGAATATTGTATTGTGATTGATTGATCTCAAAAATGAAACAGTTTTGCATGGATTCTTACCAAGTGCGAGTTTTCCTTCTGATCATGCAGCGATTACTATGGCTATCGCTATGATGTCCTTATTTCGAGGGATAAAAAACAAAGACAAAAAATTCCTCCGATTTGGAGGAATCCTGATTATATTTTCATTGATTACGTCGTTTGCGAGAGTGACGTCGTGAGTCCATCGACCGACCGATATTATCGCAGGAAGTCTTGTGGGTATTTTGGTTCCATTGCTGTTGATGTGGAAGCCGGTGTATAGATTGGGTACGAAAATAGCTGAGAGAATTGG
>CAZBQE010000019.1:0-16334 GCA_964494005.1 uncultured Candidatus Peribacteria bacterium
AAGATTTCAAAGAAACTGCAGCAGGAGCTGCGGCAAGAGTATACAGTATCGGAGCATTCATGGAAAAAGAGAATTTTGCAAGGATAAATCCAGAAACTATGCACTTGGTAAATGCCTATATAGCGAACAAAGATGCTACAGTAGACGAACTGGAAGATCTCAAAAAAAGAGGCGATGTCTTCGAAATTGAAGAAGCGATAACTGACAAGACAGGAATGGCAGCGAAAATAAAAAGTATCGCACCTACAGACACAGAAAAAGAAAAATATCTCTTGAACGGTATAAATGACTTTTATGACTATCGACCGACGACAGACAAGACCGGATTGGATATCATCGGAACTGGACCAGTTGTAGAATTCCAGACCTACGGATATACAACAAAAATTAATATAGATACGAAAAAAATAGAAGGATTGAGTACAGACAAGTTCGATAGTTATGCAGAACTTTTCAAAGCAGCAAATCTTACCAATCGTTTAAAAAATATCTGCAAAGAAAAAACAGCGGTCAAAGAAGATCCATTCTATATATCATCAGGAGATCTTATGTTTGATAGTACAAAAATATTTTCCACAGATTTTGATACAGAAATGGTCAAAGAAAAATCACTCAAAAACATTTCTTCTATGCTTTCCAAATTCGATGACGAATACTGCACATATCTCAATAGTGCGACACCAAAATTCCGAAAAGAAACAGTATAATAAGCAAATTTCACTTGCATACCTCAAAAAGACTACTATATACTAAGTAGTCTTTTTATTTTGTTCGGATACATGAAGTTCACAAAAACTTTGAACATCCCAGAAAAACATGTCCTCATCATAGGAAATCGATCCTACAAGAATCTATGAGATGAGCTAATTTTGACGTGAACAGTAAAATTACTACAAGAACAAAAGAAAAAAATAACGATAGCCGCCTACGATCCCGAACGACTCAAGATATTTCTACATCAACTCGTAGATATCTCCAAAATAACCTTCGTTACAGAAATTCCCAAAGGCATACGCTCACGATGGAACTATATCACCACAGGCAAATTCAAAGAACGAAAACTCTGGAAAAAAGCAAACGCCGTCATCATCGGCTGAGGAGAAATCATCACCGAAGAAAACAAACATTCCTATCGATACCGATGAGCATCACTCCTCCCCTGTCTCAAGAAACCTCGCTATCTCATGGGATGAATCCAACAACCCAAAAAATTTTTCAACAGATTCCTTTTCAAGCAAATCCTCAAAAGGACGAAACGCATCTTCGCAAGAGATATGAAAACTGTTCACGAAATTAAAAATTATGGATTCGACAATGTAGAATTTTTTATGGACACCTCTTTTTTCGCTTATCCACGGAAAACATTTCAATATTTCAACGTTTCAACATTTCAACATTCCAAAAAATATATAGTAGTCAATCTCAATAAGAATGCTGAAAAATTTTTGAAAGAAATTATTGAAGAGGTCAAACATCGATACAAAAAAGGCTACGAAATAATGTATATTCCCATAGCCAAAGGAAACGGAAGCCAATACGACGACATCCAATACGCACGCAAAATTCAACAATGAGCAGAAATCAAAGATCAGCGATTCACTATCCTAGATCGAGAACACGATTTCAATCAATTCGTCAAAACACTAGCTGAAGCTAGCATAGTTATCAGTAGTAGATTACATCTATTTCTCATAGCAAGTTTCCTCTGAGTAGAAACCAAAGTCTATCCCTATCAAAAAAAAATCCTGAAAATGCAACAAGCACTAAAAGACATAAGTATCAAGACATAAGTATCAAGACGGTCTTATTACTTGCTACTAGCGAATGTTCCACGAACGATAGCTCATATCAGCTGTCGTTTTTGCTTTCCGGGAGCGAATCTCAGCACTTTCAAGATAAGCCACAACGGCTGTCCTCGAACCCCAAGCAGGTAAAATTGTATTTTTTGAAACAAAGTTCCATATTTTTTGACAAATAATATTCTATGTTTCGCCTTTCTATATGCAGCATATTCATTTCCCACTCGCGCCTGTTCCAATATCGTCTTATTCCTTTCCATATGATAAATACGAAGATCACGAAGAACAATCAACGGATATTCCGCACGATGAATTCTATAGGTAAAATCCAAATCTTCATAGACAAAATCTAATTTTTCGTCAAACAAAATTTCCTTGAAAATATACGCTGGTGCCAAAAGCGAATTTCCTGAATACATCTGGATATAGTCTCGTTCTTTATCTCCTAAATTTTGAGGAATAGGCCTAGACAATCGATAATTAAAATGAGAAAATCCCTGATTCTGGATATGTCCGGTTTTTCTGTACATCAACGTAGGTGTCAGCACAAAATCTTTTTTGAGTATCTTATGATAATGGTCTCGTAACGCCAAAGATCTCTCCAAATAATCATCTTTGAACCGTTCATCATCATCCATCAGTTGAATATATTCCCCTTGCGCTTCACGGATTCCCATATTTCTCAAAGCACTCGCATTAGCATGCGGCATAGAATAAATCAAATTCGTAATAAAAGTAACCGCATGATGTCATAACTGAGGAAATATATGTCACTTCTCTAAAATCTTATCTAATACAAAAATAACCTCAAAATCCTTAAAAGTCTGCCTAGCAAGACATTCAGCGATATTTTTCATATTCTGATCTCCCCTCGTCGGGATAACGACACTCAGTTTCATAACTAAAATGTATCTTTTATCTCACAAGTTTCAACTTGTTTTTACTAAACGAACAACTATAAAAAATCTATCATTTATCATCTATCGTTTCTCATTGATGCTAAAGTTTTTGAAAGTATTTTTACTATTCATCGTCCTCTATCATATCCTCGTAACTATCATCTGTTACGGAATTTTCTGATGACAGTACCAAGAAATGCTCTCAATAGCAAGAGATGGAATCTGGATAGTCTTTGTCCTCGCTGTAATAATAACACATCGAAGACATTGCAAATGATTTCTCAAAACACGAAAATACCCGCTTGTCACACTAGCTATATTATTGATATTTAGTATAGGCATTTCCCGACAAATAGGAAAATCACGATATGACATCGGAATAGGTATCAAATATGGACTACGATATATCATCATTCTGATAACAGCTATTCGTGTGGGATATTCGTTGGCATTGGAAAAAAGCAAAGAACGTTTCACAAAATTTTTGAAACAATGTATATCCCTACTCGTCATCGTAGTCATAGCAGGCTTTCTCCGACAAATAATGAAACTAATTCTACCAGAAATATTTACCAAGATAGGCTACGGTCCGCTAAAAGATTTCGTTTTCGGTGATAAACCACCTATCTACTATCTTACAGGATACGAAGGAACATTGAGACGACAAGGAATATTTTCCTGACCGAACAACTATGGATATTTCCTCATCGCTTTCCTTCCCATGATAATAATATTTTTCAGACAAAAATTCGATACCATCAAAACATTTTTCCAAAAAAACAAACAAGCAATACTAAACACAATACTTATCACATTATGGATCACAGCCATCATCATGACACTTTCTAGAACAGCATTTATCGGCGGTATCATAGGATTAGCATTGGTCAATGTACAACGAATCAAACAACACAAAAAAATAGCTCTAGGGATATGTATATTCGCTCTAACAGGAATCGTAGGATTGAGTATTTTAAAATGAAGTTCCACCCTCGGTCATATCAAAGCAAAATTCGGTAGCATCGCATATGTCATAAAACAACCAAGCGGTTATGGACTAGGAACTTCGGGCCCAGCAATTCATCATACCGGAACAATCTTACCCGAAAACTATTATCTCCAACTGATGCTCGATATCGGAACGATAGGATTCCTATTACGATCAGTACTGATATTGAACATTATCCGAATGGCGAAAAAAATCCAGAAAAAAACACAAAACAAAGATAACATCTACCTCCTTCGACAAGGTCTGAATATAGGATTTTTTGCACTACTCATAATGGGTATTTTTCTCCACGTCTTTGAAGACAGTATGGTCAATTATCTCTTTTTCATAATATGGTGAATACTGACTGGGTACTTATCAACTTTTATCGACAAAAAATTGCCAAAAAATAGTTAAATAATAAACAAAAAGTAACCGTATTTACAGCTACCTTTAGTCAACATTAAACAATATTTGTCGTTCTGACACGTCGGGACTTTTGTCAAATTTATCTATTTATCATATTCAACTTCGAGAGAAATTTTTTCTGGTATCAACGCTTTGGGAACAATTACTTGTAACGTATTTTCCGGTGTAAGTTTTGAGTGGATTTTATCAAAATAGACTTGTGGAGGTAAATCTATAATCAAATCTATCGATCATCGATAACATTCTTCTTTCAAAGGTATGAGATGTTCTTTGAGTTTTGGCTTAATTCTCTCTCACGTGATTACTAATCTATACTCTTTGATAGCAAGTTTCAAACTCTCTTTTTTGACCCCGCCGAGTGGCAACATGATAACAATCTCCTGTGGAGATTCATAAATATCATAAGGAATATGCGGCATTTGCTCTGTTACCATAAAAGAACAATTACAATATAAATAAATCTTCACCTGTATTCTTAATTCTTAATTCTTAATTTATATTATTTAGGATTCTGATTGAGTCTGGTATCTATACCAACTACTTTCATCATCTGATTTTTTCTCTTTTCAGGTCTTGGAATCCATTTAAGCTTAATCTCGCCGTTTTGTTCGATATCACCTTCCGTCAAAATAATAATATCTCCATTATCAAATATACTATACAGCAATCATGTCTTCTTCACAGAAATACTTTTGATACTGCTGGAATTGATTGTAATAATATCTTTTTTAAATAATCATGCCTGGTCATGCATAATAATCGACGAAGGCACAACAATAATAAAATCCATTTTGTAGTCGATATATTTGCTCACTGCAGGAACAAAAAATACCAAATCTATAATAAATACAGAAACAAATATATATCAAAAATATTCTCCATCAAGCCATTTGTACATAAAAGCCAAACTCAATATACTGAAAGCCACAACAAAAAGTATAGGCAAAAGGAACTTATATGCTCGATACAATTTGCTTCTTCAAAAACAAAGCACATTACCTTCACCATATTCTGCTTGATATTCCTGAAATCTTTTTTGTCTCAATTTAGTGTCGAAGTTGGAAAATATTCTCATGAGTGAAACACTAAAGATAAAAACTAGAATGTTTGAAAATGAGGCAAAAACCTCAAATATACTTTACCTATAATATGATCATACGGAACTTCATAGGTAGATCACTCATAACAATTCAAACCAAAACAACAACGAGAATCTGTTGAAAAACTTCTATTATCTCACATAACAAAAAACCCATCAGTAACAATAAATTCGCTAATACCACATCTTATATCTGTCTTCGTGGATTCAGGAAGATATGATTCATCCAACACCATACATTGATCATCAGAACAAATTTCTACAATATTTTTTTTGATTTTTACAGTTTCTCATGGTAATCCAACAATCCTTTTGATATAAGGAATCGTCTTGCCAGGAGGAACAAATACAATAACATCTCCTCTTTGTAAATCACTAAATCTCGGAGTTATCTTATCTACAATAATAAAATCGTTTTCTTCAAACGTAGGTGACATACTTGCACCGACAACAGTGTATGGATTAGCAACAAAAAATCTAATAAACAAAACTATCCCTCCTACAAAAATTAAAAAAGATATCATATCAAATACATCAAGAAGAAAATATTTTAATTTAGTCTGAAAACTCATATTCTTTTTTATCTAAAAATACTAAAACTGTCCAAAAAACACTGATACCTTTTACATAAATAAGTATCGATACAATCACATCATTGATTTTTGTTTTCACGAAATCATTTCAACGCTTGATCGTTCCAGCGTTTACTCATTAATTAGAATGGTACATCTTCATCTTCCGGAGTAACAGGATCTGCAATGTCCAAAGTAGGATCACTGTCATTGCTTGCTTCATGTCCTTTAGGATCCAAGAAAATGAAATTGTCGACAATAATCTCAGTAGAAAACTTATCATTCCCTTCACTGTCTTGCCATTTTCTCGTTCTCAATCTTCCTTCAATGTAGATTCTTTTGCCCTTGTTAAGATACTTGGACAACACTTCAGCTCACTTACCATACGCCACACATCTGTGGTATTCTGCATCTTCCAGTACATTCCCTTCTTTGTTCTTGAATTTCCTGTTAGTTGCAACAGTGAAATTTACAACAGAAGTTCCGCTACTTTCGATAGTTTTAACCTGCAGATTGTTTGTAGCTCTTCCAATAATCATTACTTTGTTCAAATCCATGATTCAATCGAATTATCGTAATAAAATACGATGAAAAAGTTTCATCACATAATATGTATAGAAATATGATATAAAATCAATTGATTTTCCATGTTTTCATACAAAAGAAAAAACCTGATTTATGTCAGATTTTATTAGATGAAAACTACCCAGAGGGGGACTTGAACCCCCACGACCTTGCGGTCACCAGATTTTGAGTCTAGCATGTCTACCAATTCCATCACCTGGGCATAAAAAATGTCTTTGGACAAAGAAGTATCTAAGGAAATAAAAATAAAAATCAACCAAATTTCTTTTTTCTTGTTTTTTCAACCTCATTGATTATATTTATTCTCAATTTTCAATTCTCAATTTTCAATTTATGAAAAACATCATTTTAGTCTGAGCATGATGAACAGGAATGTCAGGTGTAGCAGGGATGCTGCATGATTTGTGATATACCAACATCGTTTGTATCGATGCTAATCAAAGCGAACTCACGGACAAATTGAAAGCAAAATGATTACAAGTAATTATAGGCCATGGAAAATATCAAGTCCAATTGGGAGATGTAGTGATTTATTCTGAAGCGACGTTTGAATGTGAAGAAGTGCTTGAAGCCAGAAAAATCATGAAAGCCAATAAAAAAGTGATGGTCATCCTGAATTATTTCCAATTTTTGGGAGAAATCTCCAAATATTTCACAACAATAGGTTTCGCAGGTACAAACGGCAAAAGCTCGTCCACTGCTCTAGCAATCCACACAGCGAAAAGAGTATTGCCGAATTTTGGACTAGGAATTTTATGAGCACTCGTCCCAAGCTTCGACAACAAAAGCTATGCAGTGAATACGAAAGCAAAGGAAGATATTAGAAATATCTTTGACTATATATTTACCGGCAAAAACTTCTCATCACTCTGAACTCATAACTCTTCACTCATAAAAAAACGAAGCTTCTTCGTCGAAGCGTGTGAATACAAAAGACACTTCTTATACTTAGATCTCGATTATGCGATAATCACGAGTTTAGAACTAGATCATACAGACTATTATAAAGATATGAAAGATTATCTTTCCGCATTTCAGCAACTAATTTCTAAAGTAAAAAATAAAGTGTTTATACCAAAAGAACTAAAATCCATCGTTCCATCGCTTGTCCAGTCTTTAGCGGGGTTCCATCGTTCCATAGTTCCCGTTTCTATAAAAAAACTAGATTTCAAATATATTCGAGGAAAGCACAATGATTTGAATGGTTCATTAGTTATCGCACTTATGCAACAACTTACTAAAAAACCCCTATCGTTCTATCGTTCCATCGTTCTATCATTTACGTGATTACGAAGAAGAATGGAGTTAGTCAGCAAAACAAAAAATGGAGTCCCTCTCTATAGCGATTACGGCCACATGGCCTCCTCTATCAAATTCGGCTACAAAGCATTGAAGAAAAAATTTCCAAAGAAAAAACTCTTCGTTATCTTCCAACCACACCAGATAAATAGGATCGTAACCGGACGAAAAGATTTCCAGAAAGCATTAAAAAAATATGATCAGGTTATGATTTACGACATTTATGCTGCGAGAGAGAACTTATCAGAACTCGTAAAAAAAATCCCTACTCTCAAAAACATCAAAACCCTGAACAACCTCGGCGATCATTTTGCTGATGCCTGTTGAGGGATCTACACTACAGATTTTTCACTCATCACGAAACACATTGAAGAAACAAAAAAAAATACTATTATCATAGTATACAGCGCTGGCGATATAGATTACAAAATAAAAAAATTTCTGAAAAAATAATTATCATCTTGTATACAAACCCACAAGCTCATCTTGCTCAACGATTTTGCCTCACATAAGTTCAATCAATCTCTCCTTGGAAAACCCTGACGAGATTTCTAACATTTCTGAAAGTGCATACACTTTGAACACATATCTATGCGTTCCGCTTGGGGGACAAGGCGCTCATCGAGCAAGTTCTCCTCGAGAATTCTGACCGAAGACTGCAATCTCAAAATCTTTTTGCGAAATTTTCTGCACAGCTCATTCCACTGGAATATTCGCAAGCAATAAATGATCTCGCGTTCATGCAGGTGCATCCGGATCATCCACAATCAATGCTAGAAACTTTGCATCAACAGGAATACCCTCTAAAGTCAATTCGGGAAAGATTCCATCACCGTCACAAGTAAATTGGGAAGACATAAAATCATTATAAGCAAATTCTGCAGTAAGTTTCATAATACTACGATTAAACGATAAAACGCTTAAACGATAAAAACACTGATTAAGTAATACTGATTCGACTTTTTTTTACAAAACAAATTCATATCATCACAAAAAAGCTCTAAAACCAAAATAACGGCTTTAGACTTTGAGCTTTACACTTTATACTAAATCAATGCTTTTAGTTTGAGATCTTCATATCAACTCACGCTACCACGAAAAAATTTTGACAAAACTCAAAAACATTTTTTCTCAATATCTAAATGAAAAAAATATCATATTTCTCTGAGATTATGTCTACCATTTTGCTTACGATAGGAACGCTCTCCTCCAATTGTACGGACTTTTCCTCGAACTGTTCGAACAAGGAAAAAACGTCTATATCTTGGCAGGAAATCATGATTGGCTAGGAAGCTCTTTTGTCTTCGAAGAAGCACAGAAAGCTTTCGAAACAATTATAAATGATAAATTAGAGATGATAGATTGAATAGGAAAAATAAAATTTATCACTAAGCCATTATTGGAAACTATAGAAGGAGAAAAAATATTGTTTATGCCATTTTTCTTGCCGTGAAAGAATGAAGAGCTTAATTACATTCCGAAGAACGAGAAGTTGAAAGCCATTAGTGATTTCAGCGCTTTACTGGAAAAGTCGAATAACAAGCATGAAGCGTTTTCGGGATATATTAACAAATACTTAGCAGAACAAGTAGACAAAAATCCAGGAATTACGGTAATACATCACTACTATTTTAACGGAACAGCTTTCCCAGGTCAGAAGTCCAAATTCAATTACAAAGATGTTGCATTGAATGAACAATTTTTGGAATTACCAGACGTAAAGTTTATCTCATGACATCTTCATCAAGGATTCGCCTATGCAAACTATCTCTGCACCGGAAGCATCCGATCTACCAGTTCATTGGAAACCAACCAAAACAAATATATTTTCCACTATGACACAACAAAAAAACATATCACCGGAATACCAATCACGATAAACCCACAATTCCTCATACAAAATAAAGAAATGCTAACGAAAGATCTGCTATTCGAAGAAATAAAGAAAATCAATCAGGCAAACAAAGAACATTTTCAAAGTCCATCACGAAACATCACGTTCACAGAAGATCAAAAAATTAATATAGAACATATATCATTGACTCTTCAAGTCGATCAAATAGATTACGACAAAATAAATGAAGTAGTAGATACCGAGATAAGGAAAAGTTGCAAAGACTTAAGGCTAAAAAAAAGCGCGGAGAATCTGGACGAACTACTCTCCAACTTCAAAGTCGACTCCAGCCAATTAGCCTGATTCTCCGACCGAAAAAACATTCTTACCGAGTATATGCAAAAAAAATTCGGGTCTGATTACCCAAAGTACGAAAAAATTATGAAAGAACTTAAATTATTATAAGAAATTGAAATATTGAAACATTAATTTTTCCATCTTTGCATTTCTCCATCTTTCCGTTTTTACATATTTCCATCTTTCCATCGTCTAATAGTCTTCCTCCTCTTCTTCAGTCGTCTTTTTGTCCATATATTCCTTCACCACTTCACTCAATGCTTCAGCGATAATAGACATCTTATCGTCAGAAATAAGAGAAGATTCATCTACAACAACAGGATTTCAAAACTTTTCTTTGTATTTCATAATCTTATCTACTTGTCTTTTGGGAGCGTTAATGTCTTCAAAAGGATATTCTACACCGTGTTCAAGCTTGATAAGTAAATCACCTCTCGCAAACAATTTATCCCAAAAACTATCCTGCGCATGAGAAATTGCCTCTATTTTGTCCCATTCAAAAAAATCTGTTTTATGGTCAAAAAGTCCTTCTCGCATAAATAAAGTAATTCAAGCTTTGGAAAGTACCAATCCATCCAAATAAAGATTCAAAAAATCTATCATATATTTGACAAAAAACCCTACACCGATAATACCAAAAGTCCAATCAAAATACGGCCAAGTAATATACCTACTCAAAACTACATAAAGCACATACAACACCAATAAAAAAAGAAGTGTCCTCAAGGTTAGCTTGATAAATACACTTCCATTATGTCAGATCACATGAAAAACAACATCTACATCCATATGTTTTTTCATAATCTGTTTTCTAAACATACTTCCCAACTAAAAAGTAAAAGATGCATGATCCATGCGAAATGTGATAAAGTCTCACATAGCGAGAATACATAAACAAGAGAACTAAATAGTTCTTGCATCTTATAGCTTACATCTATTTTTTAGCTTTCTTGGTCGCTTTTACCGCATCCATTTTCTTCTGTTTCTCAAGGAATTTCTCCATTCTTCCCTTAATAACTTTCTTGATGACTTTATCCTTATTGAACGCAGGATGACATTGATAACACGTTTCAACCTTGATAGGTCCTGGAACAGTGGTATTTACGGTAAATGTAGCACCGCAGATGCAGTTTACTTCTACATCTTTATAATAATTTCCATGGATTCACTTTTTCATTAGAATAATAAATAAACTAAAAGACAGTAGTAAGATCTCAGAGTAAAAGATTGGAATTGTATATATACATGGTGAACGATTTTTTTATCTTTTAATCTTCAATATATTTTAATCAAAATGATTAACGAGTATAAGCACTATGCAATGATTGATGATCAAACAATTCTACAGAACTAAATCGATGTTTGATCTCTTCATCAGCCTCTTCCTTGTTTCACGAAGCATGAATAAGATTTGGTACACCTATATCTTGTTTGTCTGCATAATCAAATGACATATGAGCAAAATCTCATCTAATAGTTCCTGGAGCAGCAGATTTTGGCTCAGTGGAACCTACCATTTTACGAACAACTTCCACAGCTTCAATCCCTTCAAGTACCATAGCAATAACCGGTCACCTGCTCATCATTTTGAGTGTGACATCAAAAGGTTTTTGTCCACGCCTAGAAATCATCTTACCAAGCGTTTCATAGTGATAATAAAGAAATTCCTTATCTGGCTTAGCCATTTTCACTCATATAATATGAAGTCATACTCTTTCAAAACGAGCAATAATCTCTCCTACAATACTACGACCAACACTATCAGGTTTCAAAACAACCAAAGTTCTCTGTATATTTGTCATTTTTCACAATACAAAAAAATAAAAGCTGAATGAGTATTATTGTTTTTCTTCAAATTTTCAAGCTATTTTTATAAATAACTATATAGTAACATAACTAAATAATTCTTACATCTTACATCTAGTAGCTAAGTTTATATTGAAAAGCTCTATACATTAATTATACCTTTTCTGAGCATTTTATTCTCTATACAATTTTTTCATGAAAAAAAGAATACTCGGAATATGATTCACGATAGCAAGCACTCTTCTTGTAGTGCCTACTTTTGCACAGACAACTGGAGATTTTGACATCACTATCGATCCCGATACGTTAGAAATCACCGTTACCATAGATACGGGAAATATAAATACCAGCAATAATACAACAGGAATAATAGATACGATATCATACACCGGAACAGAATTTGAACAAGCACTCGCATGGATGTACGACAATGGATTGACTATGTATGACAACGAAATCGAGTATAGACCAGATGATGGACTTCTCAGAGAAGAAGCAGCAAAAATTATAGGACAAGCCTTTACCGTTCTCGGATATGATCAAACCATAAAAAATTCCAGCTGTACTTTTTTAGATAGCAACGACATAGACCCTAGTCTGACACAGCATGTACAAAATTCATGTAAACGAGGAATATTCAAAGGTACTACCGACGGAAAGTTTTTACCAAGAGAACAACTTACTAGACCACAATCCATGGCATTGCTCGTAAGAATATTTGAAGGAAAGATATCCAACGAAAATAGAGTACCACGACGAGGAGATTATTACATCAAAGGACAAGCATTAGGACTGACGACACTCAACAATCAAGTATCATTTGATACCATGATAACAAGAAGAGAAATGGCAATCTATATACGAAGATTAAGAAATATAGCAACAAACGAAACACTCAAACTTATGATGCTTGGTAAGTTAACACAACTTGATACTAACGAAGGAAATTCAACAGGATTACTCAACGATTTTGCAGGACTCGCTAATTCTTTGAGCGTAAATAACGATCCAGAACTTTCTGAAGCTATCAGATGGATGAACGACAACGGATTAACCACCTACAAAACCATACCAGAATATATGCCATTCGAAATTCTCAATAGAGAACAAGCAGCAAAAATTCTCACTATGTTTGCTGGTGTCTTCGATTTGAACAATAGCACCTCATCACTCAATTGTGTATTCCAAGATATCAATCAAGCCGATCCATCACTAATTAGCTACATAGAACAAGCATGCCAACTTGGTATTATGCAAGGATCCAATGGATATTTCTCACCAAAAGCGAATATCAACAAATCACAATTTGTAGCAGCAATCATCAGATTATTTGAAGGAAGAAAACTTGATGAAACAAGCAATCCACGACGAAAAAATTATTTTGAAAAAGCACAGGAACTCGGAATGATCTGACCAGCTGACGCCGTAACATTTGATAATCCAATTACCAGATACGAAGTAGCATTATTTCTCTATAGATTCAAAGTAAAATTCCAAATTCTCCAAAGTCTAAATAGTAGTAACATCCAAAACCAAGTTATCAGTACTGTACCTGGATCTACTACCACAGGAACCAACAATCTGCCGATGTCCAATGTATATGTAGATATGAATCTTTTGAATAACGGGAATCTTGATGTAGGATATATAGAAATCTTAGGACAAAGATACAAAGTCGTAAAATCCAGAACAGAAAAATATTTCACGGATAATTTCGTACGATATGGAGACCTCTTTACACTCGATACCGAAGAAAAAATTGGAACAACCAGTTTCATCATCAGTAGCCTTTCCTTGATAGAAGGAACTATCAGAATAGGAGAAATAACCTTCCTCATCACCCCATTGAGCAATACTAACGCTTACTATATGCTCAACCAAGTAAACTAATAAATAACCTTTTACTCTCAAAAAATATATCATGCCTACAAAATCTACAAAAACCCATCTCCGAAACCCCATCAAAGTCTACCTCCTTATCATGACCCTTGTAGGAGTTATTGGAACATTAATTTCATTGGGAATAGTAGCATTTTCTACAGGAAAACAAATACTCATCACCGATGAAGAATACATTCTTGGAGACAGATACTACGAACTTGAAAGTTGTAAATACAACAACTATGGCAACAAAGAAGAAACAAAAGCCACTCCAGAAGAAATCGAACAATGCGAAAGCAAAAAAACAGACATGCTCATCAAATCCAGAAAAGTGAATTTCAAGGAAGATGTGCTTGGATGAGCTATCCGAGGGATATTATTCTTAGCAATATTACTTATCCACTACCCAAAATTTATAAAAATTACTAAAAAAGACTAAACAAAAATCTGAAAAAAACCTGAAACATATAAAAAACATTCCAATCAAAATCTATCAGATGTATCAGAACCTTTATCAAATGTATCAGATATGTATATGGAAATAAAAAAAATCAATACCGACAAACTCATGAATATCAGTCACTCCGGTAGACCGGATAGTTTTGACGAATTTATCGGACAAGAACATATCAAAAGCATAGTAAAAACCGCTATAGAAAGTGGAAAAAAAAGAAAGGGACATATGGGACATCTTCTTTTTTCCGGCCCCAGCGGATTCGGAAAAACAACCATGGCACATATTATTTCCAAACAAGGACAAGTAAATATCAAAGCAGTAACCGGATATGCAATTACGAAACCATCAGAAGTTATTAGCATTTTGAATACACTTGAAACCTGAGATATTCTCTTTATCGACGAAATCCATAGATTGAAACCAAACATCGAAGAAGTATTGTATATTGCAATGGAAGATTTTGTTATCGATATGGTCATGCCGGAAGGAGGCAATGTCAGAATACCGATCAATCCATTCACCCTTATCGGAGCAACGACAAAATCTGAGTCTTTGAGCCAACCTATCAAAAACAGATTTGTCTATCATTTTCATTTCATGGACTATACACCAACAGAAAAAGAAATTATGATTCAAAAATATCTCAATAAATACTGAATTACAACTGTTTCAAATATCACCTGAAATTATCAGGAGGAATCTTCTGATATCATCAGAAAAATAAGTGAAAAAGTAGGTTCAGTGCCAAGAGAAATTCATAACATGTGTATCAAAATAAGAGACTTCGTAATAACCAAAACCAAAGAAAATATTCTGACTGCAGATCTTTGGGAAGATTTTCTCAAACACAGTCAGATTGACGAAGGTGGCATGACTCCCCTACACAAAAAATATTTAAAAATACTAGAAAAGGCAGCTAGACCAATGGGTGTCAAAGCGATTGCTGTCCAATTGGGTATCAATGAAAAAGCAGTCGAAGAAGATGTTGAACCTTTGTTATTGAAACTAGGGAAAATTGAAAAATCATGAATGTGAAGAATTTTAGTTTCGTAAAAAAAAATCGTAATTTTTAATTTTTAATCAATATATAATGACACCAGAAATTACTTCAGAACTCATGGCTGCAGTCACACCAACATTAGCTGCAGGAAGTGTACTCTTACTTATATTTCTCATTATCCGAGACATGGTCCGAAAAGGTATCGCTCTATGGAAATCAGGAACAAAAAAACAATTAGCTTGGTTTATTTGTATCTTCCTTTTCAATACATTAGGACTACTCCCTATCATCTATCTCGCTTTTTTTCAGAAAAAAGAGAAACAAATATAATAAAAATTATATTATAAAATATGCTATAAAAATGATGTAAAAATATTTTCTTTTTATTTTTTAATATATACCCATGTTTAAAAAACACAGTATTATTACTATTTTGTGTTTATTATCACTCGTGATTGTCGGATGCGGAAAATCCGGAACCAGTGACACATCAAACAACTTGCAAAACTGCCAGTCACTTTGTGACCAACAAGCTGTTATGTACAAAGACCAGGCAGCTAATTATAAATCAAGCTGTTATAGTAATTGCCAAAAAATCGAGACTATGAACCAAGAAAGAGACGCAAATGGAGATCTGAATAACAATGATATCAGTGATAGCGATGTCAGTGATAGCGATGAAGAAACCACAACTACAGATGAAGAAATAATAACAGAAGCTGATTGTGATAAAATATGCAATAGTAGTATCTGGTTAGCTGCCACAACAGAAGAAAGAAAAGAATGTGCAACAAGTTGTAAGGTGGGAATAAAAATTGGTTCAGATAATATCAGCGATTGTAATAATATAGAAATAGAAAGTGAAGGAATGTTTACTAAAGATTCCTGTATAGCAACTAAAGCTGTAGATCAAAATAAGATAGAATATTGTGAAATGATCGAAGACGAACAAACGATAGCTACCTGTTATATAGGACTAGCTCAAGCAAATAATGATATATCTATATGTAACAAAATAAAAAACGAGGAGAATAAGGCATATTGCAATATGATTCTTAGCCAGTAATATCTAACCAAATAATCATGGATGTACTCCATCCCTATACAAACCTTGATGTTCTCAATCAGTATGGTAAAGTAAATCCTTATCTAAAAATTTTTACGAAACAAAAAAAATAGGGTTAATTAAAGAAAATGGGTGGCTAAAATAGAGGAAAAGATTAGTAGGTAATTGCTTTATCTACTAATTTTTTATAAAGAGAAAATAAAAAAACTGGCATAATAGAAAAAAATGTGTGGCTAAAATAGGGGAAAAGATTAGTAGAGAAC
>CAZBQE010000020.1:0-15904 GCA_964494005.1 uncultured Candidatus Peribacteria bacterium
GCATTCAATCCTATATAGCTATATTGACTGAATGATCTTGCAAGATCTTCTATGATTCTGTCTGGTCTTTTTGGGTCTGGTGAGGTAACTAATGCTCTTATTTTGACTGAGAAAATTTCTTCTTCACCCTTTTTGTCTATATCTCCTGTTTGTTGTTGGGTGAGATCATTTTTTTTGTTATCGTCGTCTTTTGGTGTATCTTTATCACTACTTGAACTAGTGACTCCTTTTCGGATATCTTTGATGAGCATCCCTAAAAGTCCTTTATTTTTTCCTTCTTTGATTTTTTTGCTTTCTTTTCTTAGAGATTTTAATGCATCTTCATCAAGTGGTGAAATGAGTACTTGCAGACACATCTTTTCGTCGGTAAAGACTTTGGAATATGCTGAGAGGATACTATCCATCGGATCTGCTTCAAAGACTTCATAGGTTTTGATTGGATAGGCGTTATTTTTGCTGAGTGTAAATTCTCCGCCTGCCATAATTTTTCCTTCTTCTAAGATTTTTGGTTGATTAATCGGGTCTACGACTGCACCGATAAAAAATGATGAAACTAATTTTTCCATGGTTTCTATGTGTTCTTCTGGTATGCCCATGATAAATTTGATGATCTCTTTTTCGATGAGCATTTCCATACTGATATAGTTGTGTCCAAATTTTTTGTGATTTCGCTTATCTTCCACTATAGAATAAAAATTTTTATAAATCTGATTCATAATCTGAATGTTCTGTTTCATATCTCTGATCGTATCTCCTCATTCATCGCCTCCTTTCGTGGTTACGCTTTTGGGGATTTTGATTTGGATGAATTTTATTTTTTTACTTTGATTGATTCTATGTTTTTTTGCTATTGAAGAAAATATTATCTTGAGGATACTTGTTCCCAAGATTCGTAGTCCTAGTGCGATAATAATCAGTATCAATACGTCTTTCATATGTTTTTTTTTCGTTAAAACTGCATTTGCAGTTCATTACTATTATAGTTAATATAAGCAAAAATGCAAATTTTGTCTTGGATTTTGCGGTTGACAGATAATCTTTATTTACCAAAAATATGAAAATGGTATATGATTTGTTTTTTTAGAATACCTTGTTCTTTTTGCTCATTTTGCTATTATGTCCTAGGTTTTATACTTTATATATGTGGTATGCTCCTTTCGTGAAAAGAACTTTCTGCTTTGCTCAAGCAAGAACTTATCAACAAAAGAATTACAATGTTTGGTGATGCGAAGAAATATGTCGCTATCATTTTTCTTGGTGACGACTATTCTTCTTTTGCGTATGTAAAACATAAAAAAGCATATGGAGACTCTATATGACTTCCGGTCATTGTTTTCTGACAAAATCATCAAGCAGAATATGATAGGAATCAGGCGGGAAAATTTGATGATGTCGGTATCTATATCAATCAAAATTATGATTCCGTCTGAAAGGTTATGGAACTCATCAGATATCTCAATCATGACGATGAGTGTGTAGGTATTATTATTCAGCTTCCTTTGCCGGAACAATTTTTGCCGTACAAAGAGTACTTGTTGGCTGCTATTACTCCTCAAAAAGATGTAGATTGATTGGGATGAGTGATTCTCTGACTTTCAGAGATGGGGCTCGTGGATTTTATTCCTGCAACTCCGAAAGCAGTTTTGTATCTTCTTGAAAAATATGAACTTGATGATTTCAAAGGCAAAACGATAGCAATTCTCGGACAAAGTAATATTGTTGGAAAGCCACTTGCTATCGAGTGTATCAAAAGAGGAGCTACGGTCTATACGTGTAACTCTAGTACACCACCAGAACAAATTAAAACTATTGCTAAGATGGCTGACTATATTATTTCTTCTACTTGAAAAATTCATTTGATTGATGATTCATTTGTTCGTAATGACAAAACACAGATTATTGTGGATGTGGGATATGGACATATTGACGGTAAGCCGGTTGGTGACGTAAATATCGAGACCATCAAAGATAAAGTTGCTTCGTATACACCTGTTCCTGGTGGTGTTTGACCACTTACGGTCGCGTGTATTTTTGATAATGTGTTTACGCTGCAGGGGTATGAAGACGTTTTGAAACCTTACAAGCTTTAGCTCCCCTGAGAAATCGGGGTTGCGTAATTTACTTCGTGTAATTTACTTCCGTTGGTCGCATAATTTGCTGCGTGTAATTTGTTCGCTACGCTTACGTAATTCATTACCAATTACAATTAATTACGACCGTAGATCAAATTACGGGCGAAGCTCTAATTACGTTCCGTAGGAATAAATTACTATTTATTACTATTTATTTTTATGGTCTATGACATAATCATAATAGGTTGAGGTGCGTCGGGCTTGTTTTGCTCGATGTTTTTGCCGAAAGAACGGAAGAAATGCATTATAGAAAAAACTGATACACTCGGTTCTAAGGTGTTGCTTTCTGGTGGAGAGAGATGTAATCTGACTAATATTCATTTGAATCCAGAACTTCATTATGTTGGTCAATCGTTGAAATCTTTGCCATCGGCATTTCATACATTTTGACCACAAGATATCATTTCTTTTTTGCAGGAACATGGTATTGAAACTGTGGAAGAACAAAATGGAAGAATTATGCTCAAAAGCGGAAAATCCAAACAGCTTGTAGAATTCCTTGTTGTGCAATCCCATGTTAATCAAACGGAACATCTACTCAATCATGAAGTACATGCGATCAGCACTGCGAATGATGCGACATTTGTCGTTACCACATCTGCGGGGGTCTATTCTGCACAGCGTGTAATCATTGCGACGTGATGAATGACCTATCCGCAGATTGGTGCTACGCCATTTGCTTATGAAATGGCTGCGCAGCTTGGACTTTCTTTGTCGCAGCCGCATCCTGCTTTGTGTGGTATCGATACGCAAGAAGTTGTGGAAGCTTTGGCGGGTAATACGGTACAAGCAACTTTGAAATTGTTTTGTAATAATAAAGTTGTCTATGATGCAAAATGACCATTGTTGTTTACTCATACGTGAGTAAGTGGACCTGTTGTATTTGATGCGACTTTATTTATCGATGATGTTTCCAAATTCTCTTTGCAGATAGATTTTGATTTGGCAGGTACGAGCAAAAAAGTCATTCAATATTTTAAGCTCGTAAAAGGAGACACTCTCCGTGATTTTCGTATCAGGTCATTGAAATCAATCAATGAAGCGAAAGTGTCTGTTTGAGGAATTTTATTGTCGGATTTGGATCAAGGATTTCAATCTAAAAAAATTCCTTGACTGTATTTTATCGGCGAGTCGCTCGATATTACGGGGAAGACGTGAGGATATAATTTGCAGCGAGCATGGACGAGTGGGTTTTGCTGCGCTAAAAATATAGTTTATAGTTAATAGTTTATAGTTTATAGTGATGGAATTGTCTTATTATGGACTATGGTGATAGTATTTAAATAAAAATGTCAACGTAATCTGCTTCTTGGAGGCGGATTTTTTGTGAATTTTGAAAAAATGGATATAATCAATATGCTCTTTATATTGTAGCTTATCTATGAAAATAACGTTGAAATCAAAACTCAAGAATATAGGTCAAATGCCTGGAAGTGTCATTTATACTGGTGATACGATGACTGTAGAATCGCTGGTGCATATGATACATTACAATGATGATGTTGTAGAAACCAACGTGAAGGATTTTAATGAATGTACGTCTTTGCCTTCGCGTGGTGTGACGCGAATAGATTTTATAGGTGTTGATCAAACTAATGATGTTCAGGAAATAGGACAAGTCTTTGATTTACATCCGTTGACACTTGAAGATATTTCGAATATTCAGCAACGTCCCAAAATCGATGATATGGAAGACTATATTTTTGTGTCGTTAAAAAAGTTTGAGTATTATAGAGATACGCAAATTTTGGATGAGGAACAGATTAGTTTTGTTTTGGGTAAACGTTATCTTATTTCTTTCCAGGAAAAGGAGGGAAATGATGATTTTGAAATAATCAAAGAAAGAATCAGGAAATCGAAATGAAGAATCAGAAAAATGTGATCTGATTATTTGTTGTATTCTTTGATGGATTCTATTGTAGATAGTTATTTTGTGGTTTTGGAAAAAATAGAGGATGATATTGAATTGCTTCAGGATGAATTATTGAACTCTCCCACTACGAATACACTTTCTCAAATACAAACTCTCAAACAAAATATTATTTTGCTTCGCAAATCTATACGACCAGTGAGAGAGATACTTTCTTTTTTGCAGAGATTTGAATCTCGTCTTTTTAGTCAAGATCTTGCTACCTATCTGAGAGATGTATATGACCACACTGTTCAGATTGCTGATGGTTTGGAGACATTTAGAGATACGCTTTCGTGAGCTTTGGATATTTATCTTTCGAGTTTAAGTAACAAAATGAATGGTATCATGAAAGTGCTTACTATTATTAGTACGATTTTTATTCCTATGACTTTTGTTACTGGATTTTTTGGCATGAATTTCAAATATATGCCTGATTTTATGGGCAAACCACTTTCTTATCTCTGATTTTTGTGAATAATGGTGATTCTATGATTATCTATGGTGATGTTCTTTAAGAAGAAAAAACGATTTTAATGTTAGTTTGACGCTCAAAATTTGATGTATGAAGTACGATATAATGATAAAATTATGTTTTTTTTGTTGTGTTTGATACCTATAGGTTATCAAAAGTTAGTAAAAAATGCTCATTGTAAAGCGTAAAATGGGTATTTTTCTTTTTTACTTCCAAAAATATATTTTCTGATTCTCTTTTTTTGATTTCTACTTCGTGTACGGATATACTTATATCACAATACAACTAACAACTAACATTTAATAACTAACAATTAATAAAAAATATTCAATCACTGTTAGTTAAGTTATTTATCTTCTTATTACATTATCAGTATGGAAAATTTCAACACTAGATTATCATCAGAATCAATTCGTAATGTTAATGCTCTTATCCAAAAGATTGAAGGTGTATGCAAGGATATCGAAAAGAGTCTTGCGATGTGTTTTGAACTTAGTGGCGATTCTGTAGCGCAATACAGTGTTACGACTGCTGAAAAAGTTGAGTCTGAATTTGTTGATAGAGTAGTACTCAATATCGACAAGATCAAGAATCATCTTAACGATCTCAAAAAAGCTTTAAACAAAAAAGTCATTATTGATACAACAGATATCGAAAAAATTATTGGTTCGTTACAGGAAACATCTGATACTTTGCAAGGATTCCTTCTTTCCAACGGTTTCTTCAACAATACGTTTCAGATGCCGGTTATGGAGATTCAAGGAGCGATTGATCAAATATTTGAAGAAGTTTCGTTGGTGGAGCAAGTTGCTTAGTCATGTATACCGACTGATATCGTCGGTATCCTTTCGATATCGTGAAAATCCTCGAAAACCTTCGGATTTTCATCGCATCTCAAGTAAGCGGTCTTTATAAATATATTTACTGAAAAACTCCCGCGGTATATCCGTCGGGATTTTTTTGATTTGTTCGTTATTTCGAACTTGTTTCGGAATTTGTAATGAGATACTGAAATGAATTCAGGATGACGTAAATCTATTTTTGACTCCAAACGACTTTTTGCTCGCCGTTGATTTCCTTAAACTCTTTGGCTTTGACTTTGATTTTGTCACCGATGTTGTAATATTTTTTTCGTTCGACTCACGCAGGAGCTACGATGAAATTTTTGTGGAGTAATCCTTCGACGCCTTTGACGGTGATGAACATTCCGTAGTTGTACATGAGTTTGATGTAGCCGTCATATTCTTTTCCGAGTGTGATATCTTTGATACTAAAGGTACCGTCGTTAACTATTTCTCCTTGATAAGCAGGGGTGATGTCTTTTTTTTCTTCTGTAACTTTTTTTGGTTCAATGTCTTTTTCTTTTTCTAGTTTAGCGATATTTGGGCAGAATTTGAAGTAATCTTGCTTTTTCGCTCCAGCTTGTTTGTAGATATCGTTAAGTTGTTCTATGGTGCGATCTTTTTTTCCAACCCGGATCATGAGTGGTCCATTATTTTCTATGGTGATAGTTTGATGTTGGTAAATATCTACGTGAACCGAGATTTCTGTTCATTTTCCAAATGCTACTTTTCCGCCTATTTCATATTTCAATGTCGCTTGGTCTTCTAATCATTTTGGTTTACTGTATCGAATTGCTTTGTGGGAATAATGTTCTGTATCGAATATGATAGCATCTGGTTCTTCTCCGTCGATAGCAAATTCTGTGAAGTAAGCAGTATTTTGTTCGACAAAGAGATCGTGTAAGTTTTCCACTTCTTCTTCGCTGACGCCGATTGCTTCGAGTTTCGCTTTTTCCATGACTTTCTCTTGAACGGAGAATGTTTTATTTGTCCATGCAGCCATGAGTTTTTCGAGCTGACCTCTTTCCATTGCATATCTTTGTCTGGATTGTTTTCTAATTTTATCAATCAATTCGAGTGATCCTTCTGGTGATGTAATTGGTAATGTTTTCATTGAAAAAGGATCAGATGAAATTCCATCGATCATCAGTCTGATATAGGTTGTGTATTTTGGTAAAGAAATAAGATCATTGACGGTCGCCATATTTTTGAATTGTCCGGTAATGATGTCTGCGTCGTCTTTTCCTAGGGTGAAAGCTACGGTTGTACCTACGTTTCCAAAGATAGCATCCTTGGTTTTTTCATCAAGCTGTGCGGTATATTGGTTGGCTACGATGAGTGATAATTTATATTTTCTGGCTTCCGATAAAATGGTTGCGAAAGATTCTGATGCGAAGTTTTGGAACTCATCGATATAGAGATAGAATGGTCTTCTCTCGTGTGCGGCTATATCTGCTCTCGACATGGCGTCGATCTGAAATTTCGTAACGAGCAAGGATCCGATCATGTTTGCATTATCTTCTCCGATTCTTCCTTTACTGAGGTTTACAAGTATAATTTTGCCTTCATCCATTGCTTTCCTGAGATTCAATTTTGTTCTTGGTTGACCAAAAATATTTCTGACCAATTTGGACGAAAGGAATTGTCCGACTTTATTGGTAATTGGCGATATCGCTTCTTCTCTCTGTCTTGGTTGTCGTTTATTAAATTCTGTTGTTCGGAATTTTAAGACGACAGAATCTTTGATATATGATATGACCTCCGTACGGAAGTTTTCGTCGATAAGCATCCTGAGAATATGCATCAATGTCGCGTTTGGATAGTCTACAAGTGAGATTGCTACATTTCTGAGGATATATTCCAATCTTGGACCTCGGCTATCGCCGAATAATTTTTTAAACGTAGAGACGACTCCGGATGCGATGAGATTTTTTTCTTCTTCGGTGTTTCCTTGTAAGAGATTAAATCCGATAGGAAAATCAGCATCTGATACATCAAATAAGATAACATCATTGATTCTATTAGTCGGAATATGTTCAAGAACGGTATCTACCAATTCACCGTGTGGATCGAGTAATGCTAATCCGTTTCCGGCGATCATATCGCTTTTCAAAAGGTTTGCGATAAAGGTCGATTTACCGGTACCGGTTTTTCCGACAATGTACATATGTCTGTATTTATCCTCTTTTCTGATTCCAAAAGTAATTTTTTCTCCTCTATAATCTGTGTATCCGAGTTGTGTTAATTCTGTTGCTTCGGTGTTTTTTGTTGTAGGCAGATTTGTCGGATATGGTAATTTTCTATACAGCGTATAATCCAGTCCTTTGGTAAAATTTTCTGCAGTCGGGATGTGAAAAAAATTTACTGCTTGGGAATGGAGCATACCGTGAAAGTATTCAGAGGTTTTTACTTTTAATTTTCCTTTGTCAGTGAATGGTGAGAATGCTGAGATAAGATTTTTTTTTATATTTTCTTTGGTGAAATGATCTTTACTGAAAATTTTGTAACTGAATGATCCGAAAATTTCTGGCTTTATTTCTTCTGGTTTTTCAACCGGTGTTCCGTCTTCATTTTTTTTCTTTTTTGGTTCTCGAATTCGTTTTGCGAATTTTTTTACATAGTCAAAAAAGCTTTTTGAAAGATTGAAGGTATAGGTAAAGTAAATATTAAGTTGAGAATTACTATCTACGAGATTATAGAGTGAAAAAATACCATTCATAGGATCCATATAGGTTCCGCCTCTGGTGAATTCTTCTTTGGTAAGCATTTTGCTTTCTTTGTCGAATTGGAGCCATTCCTTTTTTGTGGGAAGCTCTAAAGATTCGTTAAGTTCTCCAAGATCTGAAGTCGGATAGTTTGCATAGAAAGTGTTTTCAAAATAGCTTTTGAAATCTCTAGGTACGCCGACATAGAGTTTGATATCGGTAGCATTTCCTCTGATGAGGAAGATGATTTTCCTATTTTTTAAACTGATGATATTTTTACTGATAGTATCTCGATGATTGACGCCGTGATCGTTATCCTTGAACGGTTTGATATGAAAAAAAACATATCCCTTGGTATGTTCTCCGGAAATTATGGGTTGTGGTATTTTTTTTCCTTTCGGATTTTTTTTTGTAGTTGCTCAGGCAAGCATTTTGCCTAGCTTTTCGGCGTGTTTTAACATTTTGTTTGGCTAGAGTGCTAAAGTTTCAAAGGACATACAGTTGAAACCTATGATAGATGTAAGATTCAAGATGCAAGATGCAAGAACTATTTTATTTATATTGTTCATGAATCATGTGTCGTGAATCATGGATCATTTGGTTTTGTATTGATATTATATATATTTTATAATAAAAAGCAAGTATTTGTCAACTTTTGTTTGTATTGAAGAACCGTCTGTTTTACATACATTCATTAGTGGTTTTTAGTTGATTGTTGATTGTTGTATGTATTTATATAGTTTCAGTCGTTTTTTTGGCTTTGATAAGGTATGTTTGCTTGGTGAGAGCGGCAAGAAAAAAATCAAAGCGGGTGATTTGCTGGTTTTTGGGAACGAGTATTTTCTCGCGTTAGGTGATAAAGTAGTGTTTTCGGAACAATACGAGCGTAAGGATGTTGCCAAAGCTGAATTGATTTACAAACAATTTTTAACCAAATCAACGCTGGATCTTTTTCATTGGATGGTGGAGAATTACTATACGACTTACAAATCCGTGATCAGACTCTTTTTTTCGAATGATATTCAAAAACTCTTTGAACGTGAAAATAAGTCTGTAAAGTTGAAGGTTCATAAAGTCGAAGGTCAGTTTTGAAGTTTTTCATTAGCTAGTGAATGACAGACATTGATTGTGTTTCCAGATCTACGAACGATGTTTAATCAAATGTGAGATATTGAAACATTAAGAAATACAAAATTGGAAAATTGAATAGCTATGTTGTTGTCAGGTGATACGGAGAAGCAAAAAGATGTTCATCGATGGGAAATCAAAAAGTGAATAAAATCAGTTATTCTTTGTACCTATGCAGAGATATTCCAAGATTTTCATAATTTGAAAAAAATAATTTTTGTAGATCCTCACAAGCGATATTATTCTTCGCAGCAAGATCCGAGATATAAAGTCGGTGATGTTTTGACTAAGATGGGGGAGTTGTATGGTGCAGAAGTGGAAATTGTGGGAGTGTAATTAGAAATGATGAATTTGGCTTAAAGCTTGAAGCTCAAAGTTTAAAGCCGTAATTGTAGTTGATTAGTTTTAAAAAAAAACCTCTAACGATGTTAGAGGAGTATATCTCGCAAGAAATTGCGGGATTTTGGATTTAAAGTTCATTTTTTTCTGGGAGTAATCCTAATTCTTCGATTGCTTTTTCTTTATCAATTCCTTTTTCAAAGAGTTTTTCCAATTTTCTTATCATTGTATTGTGTGTGTTTGATTCTATTGCACAAGATATTATAATATAACATCCACACATTATTATATATATAAATATACCTGCTGCTGTTTCACTAAACCAATGTAGAGCATAAAGAGCAGCTGTGCAGATCGTTGCTGTTGCAGCAACAAAAACTATTGTTCCTAGTAATAATTTTTTGATAAATAGTATTAGTAGTTTTGTTTTTAAATCAATAAATTCTGAGTTTGTCATAATATTTTTGTTTTGGTTTAGTTTTTAATATATATTTTGTATTAAAAGTCAACTATAATTTCTCTTTTATTGTTTTTTGGTTAAAAAGAATCGGATAATTCTTGAATCTATTTGATAAATTGTTTGATAGCGAGTATACTTATGTAGTTAATTAATCTTTTAGTATCTTAGCTATATTCGCTATGTCAGCCAGAAAATTCCACTCTAGACGAAAGATTTATTTCCAGGTGTTGCTGGTGATTTTTGTTTTGTCGTTGCTTGCATTCGGCTATCTCAAAGTTGATATGTTTCTTACAAAACAGAAAATTACCGATAATCGCGCTTTGCTTGAACAACAGACTCAAGAGCTTGATGCATACAAGGTTTTGACTGGTTACAATAAATTGCAGGCGGTAAAGATACTGGAAGAACAACAGACGACAATGCCATGGTCTGACCATATTAGTGATATGATTGATATGCTTCAAGATATGAAAAGTATAGATACGAGTGCTACCGATACTATTGCTCTTTCTGATTTTAATGTTACTTTGGATAAAATTACGTTGAAAGGACAGGTTTCCAATCTTTTGCTTTTGTATTATTCCAACCCAAATAGGAATATGGTTTCGTTGATCGATAGATTTTCGGATTTGGAATTCGTCAAGAATATCCGTATCCAGACCTATGATAGGGTCAGCGAAAGTAATTATTATGAATTTGTTTTAGAAGCTAATGTCATCAATGATGGAACAACAGACAACACCACAGAATAGTCAGATTATCGATAGATTGCTCGGTGAACAGCAACAGCAAAAACCTGCTGCTATAGATTCACTTGCGGAAGATAATCAAGTATTGATCACGACATCTAGAGTAGTGAGCATCAGATATAGGGTGTATTTTATCATCCTTTTGCTCGTGTTGATTATTTTTGGTAGTAATATTCTTTTGCCAGCTTGGGATGATTATCAAGATAAAAAAACAGAAGCAGTCGATATCGAAACGCAGGTTTCCAGCTTTTCGACTAGGAAACTTCAAGCTGATGCTGATAAGGCATTGATTCAGAAAATCGAATCTCAGCAGGCTAATATTATTTCTTGTCTCAATATGAGAGAAAATTGTGCGGCAATCGATGAAACATTGAGAAATAATTTTTCTTTTGCGAGGTCATATATTCAATTAAATAATTTGACTGATCCGAAGATGGCGGTAAATGAAAAAATTTTGTTAGCTAATATCAATGAATATCTTCTTAGAGATCCGGCCACGAAGTCGAAAAACGGTACAGTAAATAAAATCGCTATCGGAGAGTCCAAAGATTTTTTCTGAAATTTATTTTATGTTCCGATTCAGCTTAACATTACATTTGCTACCAAGGATGCGCTTCTTTCTTTTATTGATAATGTGGAAAAGAAAGTGCTTGCAGATGAAAATTATCGCGTACTTTATAAAATAACTACGGTCAATTACGATATTGCTAATTATGCTACTCAACAGGAAGTTGATGTAGAGCTTAATGCTTACTACTACACTGATTAGCTAATTTGAAATTTGGAATTTGAAATTTACAATTTTAAAATATCTTATTGTGTTTATATTTGAAAATTATACATTCAAAATTTAACATTTAACATTTACATTGTTTATGTCAGAGACAGAAAAACAGGATATACAACAAGATTACAAACCAGGCCCGATTGATAGTGTCATCGTTTCTGCGTTGCAATCTATGGACAGAGGAAGTTTCTGAACCAAGGATAAAATTTTGTTTTTCAAGGAAGTATCTTATCTTTTGAATGGAGGAGTTTCTTTGGTCGATGCGATGAAAATCATCGGTGAAAGCTCTGATAATTATGCGCTCAAGGAAATTGCGAGAAATATTTTAGCTTTTCTCCGTAAGGGTAAAAGTTTTTCCTATGCCTTAAATAGACTGCCTGATTATTTTGATCAGGGGGATTATACTATCGTGAAAGCGTGAGAGATGTCTGGGAATCTGCCTATGATTTTGCAATCTTTGTCCAACGAATACGTCTATATCAAAGAAATGAAAAATAAATATATCTGAGCATTGATGTATCCTATGATTTTGATTGTGATTTCTATCGTAGCGGTATTCGCTTTGTTTTTGCTTGTTTTGCCTGGTATCTTCTCTATCGCAGAGACTTTTCAAAATTTAGAATTGCCATGGATTACTAGAGCACTCAATGATACCTCGATTTTTTTCCAGACACAATGGAAAGTAATGTTATGAATATTTGTTTGACTTTGATTAGTTGGTGGAGTGTTTTTTTCTACTGATGCAGGAAAGAAAACATGGTTTAGTGTTCTTCTTGGTATACCGTTTATCGGTAAGATGACTAAGTATTTTTATCTCGTCAAATTTTGCAGATATACAAAATTGATGATGGCGGCCGGTATGAATTATCTTGAAACGTTTAGTTTACTTCGTGACATTCTCGGTATCGCTGCGTATCAGCAGATGATAGAGCGTGTGATTACGGGATTGAATACTTGAGAAACTATTTATTCTACTTTACAATATGAAACTGATCTGATTCCTTCCGACGTATCCGTGATGATTAAGGTTGGTGAGGAAACCGCGAATCTTTCCAATTCTTTGGATAATGTTCTCAATATGTATGAAGAGGATCTTAATGTTTTGATAAGTCGTTCGTCCAAAATTATTGAGCCGATTATGTTGGTTGGTGTCTGAGGTGTGATTCTTGTTATTGCGTTAGGAATTTTCGGACTTATTTTGCAGATTATGGAAGGAGCGGGACTATAAATTCAACTAATAGTGAACAACTAATAATTAACAATCAAGGACTTGTTGTATTATCATCTATAGAAAAAAACTGTCGGTTAGGATGGTTTTTTTCGTTTGAAAGCGAATGTATAATGATTACATATAGGTAATTTATATTTGCTTATTATATGAAAAAAGCGTTTACGCTTGTAGAAATGGCTATTGTACTTTTGGTGATTGGTGTGCTTATGGCAGCAACCATGAAATTTTGATCTAATCGTATTGTTGATCTCAAGGCACAATCCATCAAAGAGAATTTTGTCGGACGATATAATGACATATATAGTCAAAATATAGTCTCTAGTTTTCGTAATGGTAAACAATATAAAAAATTGACTTTGGTGTTGGCTCAACAACCGTTGTATATTGTCGATGATTTGACCTTTACTGATAAACAATTGACGGATTTCCAACTTCAGGATATCTCTTTGGATAGCGCTTCTTCTGTGGATTTTACAAATCTTATTTTTACACCGTATAAACTTGGATGTGAGATGACTGATGGACGTACGACCTGAGATATTGTGAGATTCACGTTTTTTGTTCCGGAGAATGGTAAGCAATATTGCTTTGAAATTAAGTCGGAAACGTGTAAACTTATCGAACAACATTGCAAAAATTAATCGTAGAGACGCGATTTATCGCGTCTTACAAAAGGAAATGAGACGCCATGAATCGATGTCTCTACGTAAAATAAAATTTTTTTACTGGTCATGTAGTGTATATGAGAAAATCAGCATTTACCTTTATAGAAATATTAGTCGCGATCAGTGTGTTTGCCATAGGTGTTTTGGCAGTTCTTCGTTTGATTACGCAGAATCTTGTGACGCTTGATTTGACGCAGACGCGTACGACAGCCACCTTTTTGGCGAAAGAAGGAATAGAACTTGCCTATAATATGAGAGATTCCAATATTCAGAAATCTTTACCTCGAGATTGTGTTCTGGATTTGAATTTGTCTGCTGATGATTTTGGTATTATTGATGAAAATAAGGTTTGTAAGCGATATTTTTCTTCGTGAGCTGGCGATGGTTCCGTACTTCAGATAGCATTTGCTCCTGAAGGATATATTTTTACTGCTCCTCAGGAAGTGGGAACGGGATTTACTGATTTACGAGAAACGAATAGATTGTATTATACAACAGGAATGGTCGGTGATCATGAATTGTTTCGATATTCCTATCTTCCTGGTGAAGAAGAGACAGCTACGGAATTTGCTAGATATCTTCGTTTTCTCCCGGTAAAAGAAAATGATATGCATTTGCCGATGAATGCAATCCTCAAAATAGAATCTCATGTCTTGTATATGAAAGGAAGTACAACCGGTGATGTAGTTCTGGAAAGTTTTATTTGAAATTACTAATTAGTTTAAAGCTCAAAGCATAAAGCTGCTTTTTAGTTATGATATAATGGTATTTAGTTTATAAGTTTTTGTATGAAAGGTAAGCGTTGATTTACACTCTTGGAGTTAGTAATCGTGATGGCAATTCTTGGTATTCTTTTTGTGTTATTGCTTAGAACGTATAATTGGATCTCCACTATGGTGTTTCGTGTACAGCAAGAGAAAGAAGTATCGCAGGAAATTTTGCAAGTATCTCAGATTGTACAGAATTTTGCTGATAGGAATTCGATTGATTATGAAAAATATGCGGAATTGGATTTGACGTCTACTCAAGGGATTACGGATATTTTATATTTGAGTGGATTGGACGGTGAAGTTGTGATCTATTCGAGCGGGAAGTGTATTGATCCGTGAGTGGAATATACATACAATGAATCATGATCCGATTGTTCTTTGTATCTTGATATTTGAGGTGAGACCAAAGAACTCATCAATATGAAAAAAGTGATTTTGACCAGACCAATTTTTAAAATTATCCCATTTGCTTCAGAACAACAATATTTGAATTCTGATTCTTTGTGTGAGGAAGGGAAATATCTCTATTGTCTCAATGCTCCGGGATTCCGAATGATCTTTACAGCATATAGCGCCAATTACGGTACACAACGGGCGACGCATGTCACTGTGCTGTTCCAGCAATTCTTTTAATGAATTCAGAGTGCAGAATTCAGAGTTCAGAAATTTATATTTATTCTATTATTTATGCATAAAAAGTGAAATATCAGTATATTAGTTATATTTATTTTACTGGCATCGTCATTGCTTGGGATTTTGTCGATGAATTTTGTACAGCAGATGATGAAGCAATCTGCGATCGTGCATTCGTATTATAAAACGTATTATCTTTCTCAAGCGGGAATAGAGCTCGGTTTGACTGCCATCAAGACTCGTGGACCGTGATTTGATTATATTGTGAATAGTTGAGATGCTATTATTCAAAATAATTTTATGAGTGGATATACCTATTCCTTATCGCTTTCTATTTCATGAACTGCGCCACTGCTTTCAGAAAATTTTTGGCAGGGTAGTGGATGTAATGATCCGTATGTATTGAGTGGAAGAGAGTCGATTATTATCCCGTTGTTCAGAGATGTGACAGAAGGAACTTTTGGAACTTTATTTACGACAGGTATTAGTTATTCTAATCTTGCTGTACTTTTGGATGAACTTGATTTCTTGCCATCAGGAACTCATGGTGATGTTACGTATGGAATTCTGATTCTTTCCGGAAGCGATCTTTCCCAGAACGGCGTGTTTTTTCAGAAAGGTACTTTGCAATGAGGAGTTTCTGATTTCGTACAATCTTTTGAAGATTATCTTCAGACAATAAGCGATCCGTATTTATATTGAGATGAAGCATATTTGAGTCAACGATATCAAGATAATCGATTGACTGAGCATGGATTTAGGATGTATCTGATGATTTCCAATGCGAGCGATGATATGGAGTCGTTCTGTATCGATATCGCACAACCGAAACCGCCGATTATGAACAAAAATAGTGTACTTCCTACTGATGTATTTTTTCTTCAGAGCCAGGCTTCTTATGGTAATCAGACGGTTGTGCTTGATGTATTGTACGCACAACCGATCCCTGGATTTTTATTCAGTACTTATACTTCTTTCTAATTATAAAAAAATAGTATTCAGCTGAGTTATTTTCTCAGCTGTTTTTTTAAAATCATCCACCACTTCGTTGTCCCCATCCTTTAAATTAAAGGAGAATA
>CAZBQE010000021.1:0-1679 GCA_964494005.1 uncultured Candidatus Peribacteria bacterium
ACCAAGCAGAAAAGGAAATACTCAGCAGATGATTCAAGCCGATACGCAGAATATTATCGCCAAGCTTGAAAAATTTTCAGAATATAAAAAAATTTTGTTGAGCAAAGAAGGAAAACAAGTAGATACATTAACATTACATAAATTGTTTACCGACAAAAATTGTGTGTTCGTTATTGGCGGACCATACGGTCTAAATGAACCGGAATTAAGTAAATATATTGATGCCAAAATTTCTTTCGGCGCGATCACGCTACCGCATGGATTGGCAAAAGTTACGTTGTTGGAGCAGTTGTATAGGATAAGAACCATAGAAGAATGAAAATCCTATCATTATTAAGCTTCGCACCCGGGTGCGATAGTCACAAAAGTTACTAAGAAAGTTGAATTACTAAAGTTTCCACCCGGGTGGTTTTCTTTTGCAATCTCTACTCAAATCGCTATATTTTCAAGTGAATGAGCTATGGTGGATTAGCGAGGCAGATTAAAATAGCTGATAGCGCATAGACTATAGTCGATAGCTGACAAATCTATAATTGTTAGTTGTTCACTGTTAGTTGTTAGTTATTTTAATCTGTCTAATTGTACCATATTTTCTTTCTTGTGATATATTTACTCGTCACTCGTTACTAGTAACTTGTCACAGTTTTATTATCTGTATTTTTAAGTATGGCCATCAAAAAAAAGGAATTTACTGTGCATGCGCAGTCCTTCGATCGAGAAGGAAAACAACTCTCGTTTGAAACGGGGAAATTGGCAGTCCAAGCTGACTGTTCGCTTGAAATTAAATTTGAAGACAATGTCTTGTTGTGTTCTACCGTGATGGAAAAGAATCCAAGACCGGAATCTGATTTTTTACCGTTGATGATCGACTTCAGAGAAAGTTTTTCTGCAGCAGGAAGACTCGGAGGTGCAGCGTATAGAAGAAGAGAAGGAAGACCTTCCGATCAAAATATTTTGTACTGTAGACTTACTGATAGAGCGCTTAGACCTATGTTTCCGAAGGGAATGATTAATGATCTTGTGATTACGATAACCCCATTAGCTGTAGATCAGACTTTGGATTTGGGAGTTGCTACGATTATCGGTTCATCCATGTCTATCATGGCTGCTGGAATTCCATTTGATGGACCAGTAGGCGCAGCGCAGATAGGATATATCGATGGAAAATTTATCATCAATCCGACGAGAACAGAATCAGAAAAAAGTTTATTTTTATTATTAGTTGCAGGAAAAAAAGGATCTATCAATATGATCGAGGCGGAAGGAAATGAAGTAGAGAAAGAATTACTTAAGGAAGCGTTCGTTGTCGGTCAAAAAGCCATCGATGCATCATGCGATTTCCAAGAGAAATTCCTCAAAACTTTGAAACCAGAACTCAAAGAAATTGTATACAATAAACCATCTGAAGATTTGATTGTTTATGTTGGTAATATATTGACGCAAGATAAATTAGATGAATTAGCTGGAAATACCAAAGTCCCGTTCAATACACTTACATCACAATACGAAAAAGAAGTTTTGGAGCTTTGTAAAGAAAAAATTGATGATGCTGAACAACCAGATTTTACGGAAATCAAAGTGAAGATGGCCGTGTTTAATGTGATCAAACATTTTCTTCGTCATAGAACATTAGATACCGGAAAGAGAATCGACGATAGAGGAGAAAAGGAGATCAGACC
>CAZBQE010000021.1:1689-14854 GCA_964494005.1 uncultured Candidatus Peribacteria bacterium
CCTATTTATTGTGAGGTCGGTATGCTTCCGAGAGTACATGGTACTGGATTATTTCGAAGAGGAGATACACAGGTATTGACCACTGTTACGCTTGGATGACCAAAAGAATATCTCATTCTCGATGATATGGAAAATGATGGAATACATCAAAGATATATGCATCATTACAATTTTCCTCCTTTTAGTGTCGGAGAAGCGAAGGGGACAAGAGGAGCAGGAAGAAGAGAAATCGGACATGGAAGATTAGCAGAAAAAGCAATTGAACCCATGTTACCTACTATGGAAGAATTCCCATATACTATCAGAGCAGTATCTGAATGTCTCGGATCCGGAGGATCAACCTCTATGGGATCAGTGTGTGGCTCTACGCTTTCGCTCATGGATGCCGGAGTGCCGTTAAAAAAACCAGTAGCAGGTATCGCTATGGGATTGATGACCGATCATGATGATGCAGGTAATATTAGTAAACATATCGTTTTGAATGATTTGATGGCTACGGAAGATTTTACGGGAGATATGGATTTTAAAGTTGCGGGAACCAGAGAGTGAGTGACTGCTATCCAGCTTGATACAAAATTGAAGGGGATTACCATGGATATCGTTCATGAGACCATAGATAGAGCGTTCGAAGGCTACAATGAAATTATGGATGTGATGCTTGTAACGCTTCCAGAACCAAGAAAAGAAGTTGGAGAATATGCACCAAAAATCAAGATCATCAAAATCAAACCAGAAAAGGTAAGAGAAGTGATCGGAAAAGGTGGTGATGTGATCAATAAAATTATCGAAGAGAATGATGGCGTCAAAATTGATTTCGAAGATGATGGAACTTGTTATATTACCCATCCAAGTTTGGAGACGATCAAGAAGGTTGAAGATATTATTATAGAAATAGCTTCTGATCTCGAAGTTGGACAGGAATTTGAAGCCAAGATCAAAAGAATAGAGGATTACGGATTGTTCGTAGCACTTCCAAAAGGTAAGATGGGACTTTGTCATATTTCCAATCTTGGACAAAGATACGATCTTCCATTGACGAATCATTTCAAGCTTTTCCAGACAATCAAAGTAAAGATTAAGGGTATCGATAATGATGGTAAAATAGCTGTAGTTAAACTTTAAAAAAATTCCCCTCGATCTCTCAATGGTCGTGTAATTTTTCGCATAATTTATTTGTGATGTAATTTGATCCTGATGGTCGCATAATTTCAATTACGACCGTAGGTCAAATTACGTGCGAAGCCCAAATATTACGCACGAAATGCAAATCACTTTTTATTTCTTAGTCATTTAGTTATGAAATTCCTCAAAAAATTCCTCAAAAATCTCCTTATTTTAATAGGAGTATTGCTCGTGTTGGCATTAGTTAATCGACGATACCTTGGTGGATTCAATAAGATAGACGTCCAAGAACAGATGATGGGTCCGTATACTATAGCCTATACAGAATTTGTCGGTAATTATAATTTAGTTGGACCATCTATGGATAAGGTGTATCAAACGCTTTCTGGTGCGGGAATTCTTTCTGCGACGGGTGTTGGTATTTATTATGATGATCCTGCAGTTATTTCCTGAGAAAATCTAAGAAGTGATGTTGGTGCGATTGTTGTCGGTGCAGATATCACTAAAGTTCCGCAAAGCGATGATATTAAAATCAAAAACATTGCTGGAAAAAACAGTATAGTAGCAGAATTTCCTATCAAAAACTCTGCTTCATACATGGCGGGCGTAATCAAAGTCTATCCAGTATTAAAAAAATATATAATAGAGAAGGGCTATAACAACGAAGTTCCTGTTATGGAACTTTATGATATGGTAGCCAAAAAAATCTATTATGTCATAGAAATTAAATAGTAAATCATATTTTCTCTATTTGTACAGTCAAAAGACGCTCAAAAGGCGTCTTTTTTGGTATTTTTCTGGCTCTGTAGATATACTTATACTGTATATTTATATGGTATATAGCTCTATGGACAAATATTTACATCATCCTGAATACGAAAACACAAAAAAAAAGAAACATCCTGATATACAGGGTGAGCTTGCTGGTGCACTCAAAGAAGATGCAGAAATTATGAAAGAAGATATCGAAGAATTCGTGAGATTGGCAAAGTATTATTACGATAATGAATGATCTATCGATTATGGAGAACTCACCTGAGAAGAAGTTCAGGTTGGGCAAGATGCACATCTGTATACGTTGATCAACTACAAAGGAAAAGATGTCTTGGTGCAAGTAGGAAGATGAGAATACAATACTACAACATTTACAAAAAGAAATATAGAAAAAACAAAATGATTGGCATATGGACCATTACCATTGTTTGTAGTAACGGCTCGAGCAGATCAAGAACATAAAGACAGTCATCCGAGAAAGTTTCTTAACGAACATGCGATGATCTATTCACCAAAATGAGGTCTAGTAGAAACACGTATGACTCACAAAGAAAGACAAAAATCTATCGATTATGGAAAAAGTAATGGAATTATGGAATATGAAAAGGCCAAGGCGGTACTACAGAGTGCTGCAATAAAAAAAATATTTTTTGATAGAAAAACAAAAAATAATATCAATACTTATGTTATTGATGAAATGAAAAAATTGAAAACCAAGGATTTTGAACAGTTTATTAGACGATATGAAGTCAAACCAGAATTTTATAAACATGATAAAAAATCAGTAGCGTTTCGTGAATTCTTGACGCATATATGAGAAGGAAAATTGGCGGTAATATACAAACTTATTCAACAATTCGATCCTCAAACAGGTACATTTACCCCACCACATGAATAAATGACTAATTACTAATTACGAATTCTCAATTCTCAATTCTCAATTCTCAATTCTCAATTCTCAATTCTCAATTATTTTACCCTTTAGTCTTATTGTCATGATGAATCTTACAAACGTTCGCAAGATAGCTGACGATATCAAAACTATCACTATCCAGTGAGCAACAAATATCGCCAAAGCGGGCATAAATATTCTCGGCAAGGAAATCCAAAGACAAAAATTCAAAGACCTCAAAGAATTTGATACTTTTCTCAAACAAGCGGTAGTTTTACTCAAAACAGCGAGAGAAACCGAGCCGATGTTGTTTAATGGAATCAAGGATTGTCTTTTTGAATACAAAGAATTGCTCAAAAAAAAGACTGATCTCAAAACCATCCAGGAAAAATTATACAAAGTATGTAAGGCATATACTCAGGATATTGAGACCGAAGAAGCGTTGAGACCATTAATTGGAGCGAAACTTATCAAGAAACGTATGAATATCATGACCCACTGTCATAGTGGATCAGTGGTCAAAATTCTTGTACACGCACACAACAAAGAAAAGAAAAATATTTACGTTTACAATACCGAGACGAGACCTTTGTATCAAGGAAGAAAAACCTCTTTGGATTTACTGAAAGCAAAAGTGCCAAATACGATGATCGTCGACGGAGCAGCGCCGTTTTTCGTGGATAATCTCTACGCGTCGGATGTAGATATCGATATGGTGATCATCGGATCAGATTCTATTTCTCTCCAAGGTGATGTGTTCAATAAAATAGGAAGTTTCGCTATCGCAATGGCAGCATGGAATTCCAAGATTCCTGTCTATATCGCAGGATCATTACTCAAAGTAGATACTGAAGATACGATAAAAATAGAACAAAGATCTGGCAAAGAACTCCGACAGGATGCTCCGAAAGGGATAGAAATCGTAAATTACGCATTCGATATTATTCCAAAAAAATTCATTACCGGAATCATTACAGAATACGGAGTTATTCCACCAAAAGATATTAAAAAAGCAGTGAAAAAGTGGTATCCATGGATGATGAAGTAAAATTTATTTAGTTTTTTATATTTCATATGTGAATAGAAGGAGTAAATAAAATAGATGTTCAAGAGAATGATAATACAATAAAAAGTACTGACCAACTTTGGGAGATGTTAGTAAAACTTTTCCCTAATAATGCTATAAAAGATCCTTGGTCTGCATATCAAGAGTTTATTGATACAAAAAAAAATCCAGAAAATTTACAACGATTGGTTGCGATGGAAAAAAAAGAAAGAGAGAAACAAAGACAAGAATGATTACCTATAATAGATGATAAACCTTATGAATGAACATTAGAACAAAATCTACGCATTAGAAAAGCTATATTAGAATGAAGAGTTTTGCCTAAGATAATTAAGGAAGAAAGTACATATAAAAATATTGATGCTCTTAATTTATCACCAGAAAAAATAGCATATATCAAATCAAAAACATCACCAGAACAATATGATTTTTATATACAAAATATCACTAGTGATATTAGAAATAGTTTTAATGATTTAAGTTATGTACAATTTACTGCAGTATGGGGAGAAGAAATGAAGTGAGTAGAAAAAAGAAAGGAATATATAAAAAGTATATGATGAGGTGAGATAAATAATGAATGAATAAATAAACTTGGGATAATAAATCGATTAATTGATATCGGTCCTAGGATGGATGTATACAAACAAAAATATATAGAAAGTGATCAAAATATTAAAAAAAGATTCAATGCAGAAGTAAACATAAAAATACAGAATTATAAAGAAAAAAATCCAGAAAATTACAAAAAAATACTGGAAAAATGTGGTGGTGATGAAAAATTAGCAGATGAGATAATTAGAAAAGAAGTAGAAATTGAAGTATTTAATATATTAAAAAGTGAGTGAGTAATAACGTTATTGGAAGAGGATGAGGAAGGCTTTGCAAAATTAAATATCGACTTCTATAATAAGATGAAGGAATTTGGTTTTGAGGTTTCTGATGCTTTTAAAAATATATATGACAACGCATTAAATTATATTAACACACTCTATCAATCTACTGATATGTATACCCAGCTTTCTTCAAAAGTTATGTCAGATCCTGAATTCAATATGCATTTTGATAAACAGGAAAATAAGGTAGAAAAATTAGTTGCCGACGAAAAAAAATCAGTAGAATATTATAAAAATTTGATAAAATTATATCCAGACATAGATACAACAAATATTTCGACGATGTTTACGGAAGAGTATTTTACTTTAGTTCCTGCTATGCAGATAAAGGAGTCTGCTCCAGAAGAAGTAAAAAAAACATGGGATACATTTTTAATTATTGTTAATAAAAAAGACGAAAATTTACTTGAGCGTACAAACAATATTATTCAGCAATCATCTATAGAGCAATGTTTGACTGCACTTCAAAAAACAATGGATATTGATATAGATGAAGGAAAAAATATTTTGGATCAAATACAATTGGATGGTGATTTAGATGCAATCGAAGAAAATGGCGATAAGTTGCTCCTTAATCTCAAAGGAAATGCTGATGGAAAGAAGGTAGATGTATCGTATGATTTGATAAGCGGAGAAGTCTATTATCAGAAATATATGCAAAAGGCAGGATTCAAGGATACGGATCCTATAGTCATATGATCTTCCGAGATACAAGAGGATAATTTAGTTCCTTTTGTGAAATTACCAACCTTAGGAAGTATTGTTGAAAAAGGTAAAGCTATGGCTAACGATGATGGATATTTAGAGTTAATGGAAACATCTGAAGATAGTAAAATGTATGAAACTAATTTGCAAGTTCTATTAAAAAACGAATATACTATAAGTGAAAATATAGATCATGAACTTGGTCAGGATATGATCAAAAAAAATATTCTAGAAGATAGTATTGTACAGAAAATGTTGATGATAGGGGAAAGGGAATTTCCCGCAGGTGCAATTACGAAAGCACAATATCCTAGTATGTATAATTTTTACAATTATTTATACAAAAGTTTTGAATATTATTCATTGAAACCTATGGTACAGCTTGAAAATTGGAATGATTGTATCGATAAAATACTTAGTATTAAAGAACAATCAAGAACATTATCTCCTCAAGAATTGATTCATCAAGAACAGCATAATAAAAGCCAAGAATCATTTGTTCTTCATGGATTAGTCAATCAAAAAGTGATGGGTTTGGATAATACAGAAACAAGAAATCAAATTGTTGAAACTAATCTACTTTCTTTCTTTCAGTGTTTTGAAAAAAATGTAGGAGGGATGGCTGTTGTTGATGTAGAAATGATGAATGATTATTTTAGGACAGCGGAAAGAAATACAGATGAAGGGGAATTAGGAAAATGGAAAAGAAATAGTAAATTTACTTCTCTCTATGGTGATTTTCAGTGATTGTTATCGGCAAAGGAGGCTGAAAATGAATTAATGGATCAATATGAAAAAACAACTAGGGGTCAATACGATAATTTAGTCTAAAAATTTGCACATTATCCTTCACTTGGTCCTGTAAAGGGAAAATATGATTTTAATAGTTTTGAGTGAATAATGGGTAAATTTAGTTCATAAAATTTGCACAAAAACGAAAAATCAGTATACTTATGATGTTATTTGTTTTTAATTTATTATACTACCAATGAACCAAGAAAAACATGGAATTATGTGAATTATTGATCATATAAGCCATAGCCAAGAAAAGAAGAAAAAAAACAAAGAAAATATCAATATAATGCGAGAATTGTTCGATGAATTAGAAGAATCAGCAAAAGATAGTTTAGGAAATATGATTGAGTTTCTTTTGGATGATGAGGGTATGGATGCTGATATTCATTACAATAATGATCCAGAACAAAAAAAGAAACTTCAAAGAATACGTGAAATACTATTATCTTTACCACCAAAATCATATCTTCATATCTGTAATCTTATCAAAGAAAAAATAGAAAAACAACATCAGTTAGCAGAGATATTATCTACACAAGATACAGAATACGATGAAGACCCACAAGAAGAAAATGAACATGAGTTTGGAATATGATCGGAAGTATATTCAGAACATAAATAAATCTTTTTATATTGCTATCGTATAATCTTTATGAAAAAAACAATTAGCCGTCATGCAAAAAAAGTGATTAATATGTTCAAATTTTGGAGAAATGGCAAAAGTAATCTCAATATGTTTTTGACTTTTATGTCATTGATAATGATTTGGAGAGGAATATGGCATCTCCTAGATTACTACCTTTTGCCCAATCACTATGTACTGAATGCAGTTATTCCTTTGGTGCTATGATTGGCATTCCTATTCTTCGACGACGCAAGTCTCAAAGAATTGATCAAATAACGTTTTTTTTATCTTCTTATACATAAACAAAAATGGACATTAGAGAACTCTTACCAACACTTAATTCACATCAGTTAGCGTATGTTAACTTAGATTTACCAAATCCACAAAATGGTGAATACATGCTTTGTGTATTTCACTTAATTCCCTGAAGAAAACTTAACATTCTTCAAGCAGCGTGCGAAGTTTCTGCAGAATCTTCTACGGGAACAAACTTTCTTGTAACCACAGAAACGCCGTTTGCTCGTGAGATGAACTCATTGGTGTACAAAGTAGATATGGAAAAAAACTTAGTATGGATTGCATATCCACGAAGACTCTTTGATCGTGGAGGGAATGTGCAAAATATTTTCACTTATATTGCCGGGAACGTTTTCTGAATGAAAGAGGTGCAAGCATTAAAACTTTTGGACGTGCGATTTCCCCCAGCGATGCTCGAACAATACGACGGACCAAGTTATACTTTGGACGATATGAGAAAATATTTGAATATTTATGATAGACCAATTCTCGGAACTATCGTAAAACCAAAAATGGGACTGACTTCAGCGGAATATGCAGAAGTAGCCTATGATTTCCGAGTGGGAGGGGGTGATTTCGTTAAAAACGACGAGCCACAGGCAGATCAAGATTTCTGTCCCTACAAAAAGATGGTTGCTCATGTAGCAGAAGCTATGACCAAAGCAGTTAAAGAAACGGGACACAAAAAAGTACATTCTTTCAATGTATCGGCAGCAGATTATGATACGATGATCGAGAGATGTGAGATGATTAGGAATTCGTGAATGGAGCCAGGATCGTATGCGTTTCTTATTGATGGAACAACTGCAGGATGGATGGCAGTACAGACACTCAGAAGAAAATATCCCGATGTTTTTATCCATTTTCACAGAGCGGGACACGGAGCGTTTACAAGACCAGAGAATCCGATTGGATATTCTGTTTTGGTAATGTCTAAGTTTGCGAGACTTGCAGGAACATCAGGTATTCATACGGGAACTGCAGGTGTAGGAAAGATGGCAGGAACGCCGACCGAAGATATCACTGCAGCAGATAATATCTACAAATATCACGCACAAGGACATATTTTTGAACAATCTCGAGGACTGATTCCAGAACAAGATGAAGATCTTACAAAAAAAATTCAATCTGATACTCATCATGGATTGACTACAGAAGACGATTCACGAAGAACCATGAAAAAATGTTGTCCGATTATCTCAGGTGGACTCAATCCTACGTTACTCAAACCATTTATTGATCTGATGGGAAATACCAATTTCATCACGACGATGGGAGCGGGATGTCATGCACACCCGGGGGGAACTCAGAAATGAGCGACAGCTTTGGTACAAGCGTGCGAGGCATACAAACAAGGAGTAGATATCCATGAATATGCCAAAGATCACGAGGAATTGGCTCAGGCAATTGAATTTTTTGAAAAGAAAAAAAATCCAGAAGTAGAAGAAGCCGAGAAAGCTGAAACAAACTAAATTATATATAGTATTTTTTATCTTATTATACAGGAATATGAAACATACATTTCAAGCAAAGACAAAATTCGTAGATCTTACGGAAGGAGAAAATTTGACGGTTTGGATCAATGAAGCGCAAGCTGCTGAATATGGCATCAACGCTATGGACAAGATCAGTATGACCTACAAAGAACAAGAATATATATTGGATGCTAATCTTACCCATAGATATGTGGAATATGGCGAAATAGGGATACCGAGAGATGTGAGTGAAAAATATACGGAAATCTCCAAAGGAGCATCTGTGCAGATCAGATTTACACAAACGAGTTCTGCAGCATTGGATGCACTCAAAAAGGGATTGAAGTGAGGAAAATTTACAGAAAAAGATATTAAGTTGATTATGGAGGATATCTCAAGTAATCGTTTTGCAGATACGCTTATAACGTATTTCTCCGCATTAGGATTTTTTCATGAATCAAGTAAACAGGAGATGTGTTGGATGACCAAAGCGATGGCAGAAGCAGGAGAAACTTTGCATTTTGATGGTATTGTCGCAGATAAACATTGTATGTGATGAGTGCCAGGAAATGAAACAACGATGATTATTATCCCTTTACTTGCATCTTTGGGAATAAAAATGCCAAAGAGCTTTTCCAAAGCTATCACGACGCCTGCTGCTACAGGAGAATGTGTAAGCGTACTTATGGATATTTCATTTTCCAAGAAACAGATAGAGCAATTAGTAAAAAAAGAGAATTGTTGTTTGGTTCGATGAGGAGGATTACACCTCGCTCCTGCAGATGAAAAACTTATCAAAGTAGCATATCCTTTGTCTATGCAATCATATCCAAGGACGATTGTCAGTATTATGGCAAAAAAGTATGCGATGGGAATTAATCATCTTTTGTTAGATTTACCTGTAGGTCCTACAGCGAAAATACCTGATATGAAAACAGCTAAATGGCTCAAAGACAGATATGAATATGTCGGTAAAAAACTTGGTATGAAGGTTCATGTAGAGATTACTGATGCGTTGCAGCCGATTGGCGCCGGTATCTGAGCAGTACTACAAGTCAGAGAAGTTCTTCGTGTCTTACAACAACATCCAGACAGACCAAGAGATCTTGAGGAAAAAGCATTACATCTTTGTGTCAAACTTATCGAATTGGTCGGTATGGCCAAAGGTAAGGAAGCGGAAAAATTAGCATATGGACAACTTGTTTCTGGTGAAGCATGGAAAAAGATGCAACGTATTATCAAAGCACAACATGGAAAAAATCCAAACATCAATTCTGAAGAGCTTACACTTGGAACTTATGAAAATATAATTTCAGCTAAAAAAAACGGAAAAGTTATTCATATCGATATGAAATCACTAAATCTCTTGGCAAGAACGTTGGGTGCACCATTTGATTTGGAAGCAGGTGTATACCTACATCATAAGCTTGGAGATATAGTAAAAAAATGAGAACCATTGTTTACGATATACGCTCAAGATGAAAATAAAATAGCGTTTGCTAAAGAATTTTTGAAAGAAAAATCAGTCTATATAATAAAATAATATAATATATTTATTCCGTTATATATACTTATGACCAGCATTGTGATGACTATATGACCAGCAACATGTAATGAAAATCAGCTTACCAAAGCCTACAAATTAGGCGTAAGGGTATTGAGGTTCAATTTTCCGCATTATACGAAGGAAAAGGTTATTGAATCGCTCAAAGTCATCCGTGCAGTAGAAAAAAAAGTCAAAGGCACATTTCAATTACTCATGGATACGGAATGACCGCAGGTCAGGACCTGAGTATTGACTACACCGATAATATACGAGATAGGAGATAAATTTAGAATTGTCGCCAAAGAACAGAAAAGAGGTGATTATGATCTTTTGTGTGATTACCCACCACTTATCAAAGAAGCCAAAGTCGGTTCGATCATCAAGATAGATGGAGGATTGTTTGATATCAAGGTCGTGGAAAAATGATCAGAAAGTTTGGTTGTGCAAGCATTGATGTCGTATACGGTAGGATCAAGAAGACCGCTCAATATGCCAGGGATGCATTACAAATTTCCCACATTAGGACCAAAAGATTTCGACGATATCGCTTTCGCAGTCAAACAAAAATTCAATTATATAGCGATGAGTTTTACAAGAACCGCAAAAGATGTCCAAATATTGAGAACATTTCTTCAAAAACATAAAGGAACACAGACCAAAATCGTCGCGAAAATCGAGAATCAAGAAGGGATTGATAATCTTCAGGATATTATTGATATCAGTGATATGGTGATGGTAGCGAGAGGGGATCTTGGATCAGAATTACCTGTTGAGACTATTCCCGTTCATCAGATGGACATTATCAAATCCTGTAAAATAAAACACACACCTGTAATCGTAGCGACACAAATGTTGGAATCAATGATCAATAATCCTGTGCCGACAAGAGCAGAAGTAAGTGATGTTTTTTACGCGGTTCGTGAAGGTGCTGATTATATTATGTTATCGTGAGAAACTGCAATCGGCAAGTATCCTATCGAATGTATCAACGTAATGAATAAAGTTATCGCAGAAGCGAAGAAATATAAATAAAATTGAAAATTGAAAATTGAAAAATTGAGAATTGAAAATTGAAAATTGAATAATGAGTGAATGCTTCTTATGGACTATGGTAAATTACAATAGTCAATAAAAAGATAGAACTAACATTATTCATTATTAATTATTCATTGTTCATTAATTACGGTATCGTTTTTTGATTTTGTCCCATTGTACCAAGATATGCACATAAGCTTCTAGGCTTATGTTTTTTAGTCTATCGAAAAATTTTCTTCGTCCTTCTCCGAGGTAAGATCCTCAGATAATCCAGTCGAGCAGCCAATTGTTAAAATCTTTTTCTCGTTGTTTGATAGTGTTGAACATACGATGTATATAAAAAAAAGCTTGTAATTATCAAACGAAAAAACATAAAATAAAATTTGTAATTTGTTCTTCGGACATATTTTATCGTAATTGGTAATTAATGATACGAAATAAATTACTGTTTATTATGTTATATATTTATGAAAAAAATATGTAGTTTAGTATTTGCAATAGTATTGCTATCAGGCTTTGCACAAGCTTTTGATATCGCATGATGTGAAGAAAGAACATTTACCGTGACGGCTTATTATTCACCAGAACCAGGTCAGATTTTTTATTATAAACCAAGTTTTCAAGAAGAAGTTATCTTAAATGGAGAGTGATATACCGGAGCATCAGGAAAAACAGTATTCAATGGTATGCTTGCCGGACCAGCCACCTATCCATTTGGATCAGTTATTTATTTTCCTTGATTGTGAGTAGGAGAAATCGCTGATAGAGGAGGCGCTATAGTGCTTTCATGAGAAAGAGGGCAACACGCAGATCGTATAGATATCCGGATGGGTAGGTGAGAAGAGGGATTAATCAGAGCATTAACCTTTGGAAAAAAAACCTTGAAAGGACGATATTGTCAACCCTCAGTTGTAAAAAGTAAAAAAAACATATGATTGGATCTGGATGCTGTAGCGTCAGTTCCGAGATATTTTTTTGATATGGCGATATGGATCCAGGAATTGAAACCAGGAAGAAAAGATATCCGAGTCCGGACCTTGCAAAAATATTTAGTGAAGTTATGATATCTCAACTTTAAACATCGACATGGAGATTACAATTCATATACAAAAAAAGCTTTGTGCGCCTATCAGGTAAAAAAATGAATCGTCGGGTCGAAACATCCAGATTGCGGAACCTTTGGACCAAGGACAAGATATACGATGAAATTGGATGTTCAGAATAAATGACTTTTGCCAAATAGTTTGTATGAAAAAGGCAATCTCTCCACTTTGCTTGAATTAGCTCAACGATATAACGGCAAACCAGCTGAGGGCCTCCCAAATGCCTCCTTGATAAAGGAGGGGGACCACGTGAGTGGTGGAGAATTGGGATGAAACGAAGGAGGGTTTGTTGCAACTAAACCGACTAATATTTTTCTCTTCTACAGAGCGTATACCAAGTGACAACAATCTTCAGAGATCAAGATTTTGCAGAATTTCCTTACCGAACAGGGACTCTATTCGTGACCTGTTGATGGTGTATATTCAACTCCAACCATCAACGCACTCTATGAATTTCAAAAAAAATATGGACTGATTTCTGATAGCGATCTGCTCGCATTGAGAGGTTACCTCGGTCCCAAAACGAGAGCGAAGATCAACGAATTGAGAGGGAAATAATAATTATATCACAAAAACATAAATTGTCATTTTTTTTATGCCCCAAAGGGGCGTTTTTTCGTTTTTTGAAGCAAGTTGGAGTATAATTAGGATATATATATTTATTTATTTATATACACCTATGTTATCATTCGATCAATTTACTCAATTATCGTATCAAGAAAAAAAAGAAACCTTAGTAGGAATCTTTACACAATTGGATGGACAAAAAGTAGTCTCATTTGAGGATGTAATTTTTTTATTAAACGCATCCAACGCTATCAAAGAAAGTACTTT
>CAZBQE010000022.1:0-4250 GCA_964494005.1 uncultured Candidatus Peribacteria bacterium
CGAATCTATGTGCTTCGTCTCTAGCTTTTAGTAATATTTTGTCTGCTTGGTCGTACTGAATTGCTGTTTCGTGGATGGTGAGGTTTTTGTTCAATGTATAAATAGTCTCAGAGATTTTTTTGTCTTCAACAAATCCCCCCTTTTGTTTCCCCCCTTTCTCAAGGGGGCCTTTAGTTGTTTTTCAGATAGAAGATTTTTTTCTTGCTTCTCATTTTCCCAAAGAAATAATATCAATCTGGCTGACTATTTTTTTCCATTTTGGATCTTTGCTTAACTTTTTTACTACGTTTAGTTGCCCTTTCCCACCATCTAAAATCAAAAGATCTGGCAGTTCTCACCCATTTTGTATTCTACGTTCTAAGAGTTTTTGTAAAGCCTCATAATCGTCAGATTGTTTGCTATGGATTTTGTATTTGCGGTATCATTTTTTATAGGGGAGTCCTCATACAAAACAGGACAATCACCCGCTAGTTCGTCATCCACTGAGATGTGAAATATCAATGCATTCGATGTTATATGGTATTTTTTTGAGGGTATATCTGTCTTTTAGTGTAGCAAACATGTCGTTAATCATAGTACTTTCTTCTTGAATTGACTGAGAAATAATGTAGGAATCGAGAAAATTTTCGGCGAGGTTGAGAAGTGGTTTTAGTTGTTTTTCAAATCCCCCCTTTTGTTTCCCCCCTTTCTCAAGGGGGCCTTTAGTGAAATTAGTGATTATTGTTTCATTGTTGTTTTTTTGGAGTAATCATTCGCCGAAGGTTCTTTGTATTGCTAGTTTGAGACTATCTTCTTCTATGTCGTTTATTTGTTGTTTGCTGGTAATGACGTCCATTAATTTTCCTTTGATGAATACGAGCACTGTATAAATATGTTGTGTTCCGATGGTTTTGATTAGTGCGAGATATCCATTTGTCTTTTTTTCTAAAACCACATCTTGTTTTTCGATAAAACCTTGGATTGAATGATAAATATCTCTCATTTGTGCCGCTCGTTCGTAGTTTTCATGAATAACCGCTGTTTCAATTTGTTCGTGGATTTCTCGTTCGATAGGTTTGGTGTTTCATTTGAAAAAGTTTACTACATTAGCTACTATGTTTTTGTAGTCTGATACAAACCCACCTTCGTTTCCTCCCTTGTCAGGGAGGTCCTTAGCGAGTTTGCATCGGCCACGACAAAGTCAAAAATAGTAGTCAGAACATAGTTTTCCTTGTTTAAATTGTGTTGTTTTGCAGCCCCTAAATTTGAGTACTTGTCTCAGATACTGGAGAAGTTTTTTTAGTTGAATTGTGTTGTTTTTTGGCCCAATATAGAGAGCTCCGTCATTGATTTTTTTTCTCGTCAAGAAAATTTGTGGAAAGGATTCTTTCGTGATTTTGATATAGACGTAACTGTTGTCAGCTTTTAATAAATTGTTATATTCTGGTTGATGTTGTTTGATTAGGTTATCTTCTAAATAGAGTGCTTCGCTTTCGTTTTTGACAATAAGAAAATCTACTTTTTTTGCTTTGATAAGCATTTCTTGTTTTCGAACCGAATTGATTGCGAAATACTGTCAGAGTCTTTTTTGGAGATTTTTAGCTTTTCCAACATATAAAATACTTCATTTCCTGTCTTTGAACAGATAGACTCATGGATTGTTTGGTATTTTGCTGATATCTGTTGTAAACAATGTAAATAATTCAGAATTTAAAATTTAGAATTTAGAATTTGAAATTATGTTCTATTAGAAAGGTATAGTATGTCTTGGAAATTGCAAGATATTCTTATTTTTCCAAACAAAAAAAATCCTCCACATTAGCGAAGGACTTTTACATTTAGAAATATGCTTATTTTTTCTTAGATTGTTTTACTAATTCATATACTCCTTTTTCTACTCTTTTGAATAAATCTTTGTATTTTTGAAGATTGAGCATAACGGTATTTGGACTTACCATTTTTTCTTTGAGCATTTCTTTACAAAGTTCTTTGACATTCATAGCTCTATCGTTTCTTTCAAAGATTCTTACAAGAATTTCTTTGACCATACCACCTTCGTATCATCGTTCTTTGAGTCCGTAGATTCCAAGTCCAAGATTAACGAAGAGATCATTATTTTTTACTAATTCATTGTGTACAGTGTTTATTTTTACATTTTTTTGTGGGAATCGTTCCATGATTTTGGATGGAAGTTCCTGGTAATGTATAGGTTTGTTTATTCTTCTCATAGTGTAAAGAATCTTTAATTTGATTGTTTTTGGATTTACATCAGCAAAGGTAGGTAATCCAATTTTTCCATCAAATACATTGATTTCTCTAATAGATTCGAAGAAATTCACATAAAAAAGATCGTTTTTAATATAATGTACTTCTTTGTAGTCTTTTGCGAAGTTTTCTTTTAATCGTCCTATGAATTCATACAAATCTTGGCTTTTGTTTCTTTTTTCAAAGTATGCGCTAATAGTTAATACCATCTTGGTTAATAAATCTTCGTACAATGGTTCGAGATAGAATGCTTTGTTCAAATATTTATTTCTCTTGAGATAGGTTACATCAAAATCAGAAACCAATATTAATTTGAGTTCTTGTTTGCTGAATTTAAAAATATTCTTGTTTATTAGTTTTGAAATTAAGATATCTTCTAAAAGCAAACCTCCATGAACATCAAGTACTTTTTTGGCTTCTTGAAGTACATCCATATATGTATCATTTCCTACAATCAATCTTCTGAATCTCATGAGTGCTTGTGTTTCAATCTGTCTGATTCTTTCTCTTGTCAAGGAATATTCTTTTCCGATTCTTTGAAGCGGTGTTTCTTTGGATCCATCAAGACCGAATTTTTTCATAAGTACCAATCTTTCTTTTGGCTTACAATATATCAAAATGTCTTTCAAATTAGTTTTTTCAATATCTACTTTGAGTTTTTTGTCGTCCATTTTTACGTTGAAGTTCATTTGGGGAGTTGTGTTAGTTAGATAAATACGTCTGATATAGTAAAAACTATTTTTTGGTATTTTTGCTTGCTAAGTGATAAGGAATTGCTTCTTAATGTCAAGAGATTATTATAGTAAAAATCTTTATCTTTTGTGCTAGTAAAGCCCTTCTATACGTTAAATTTGAAAACAATACAGTCGCCATCTTGTACAAGATATTCTTTTCCTTCCATTTTTACTAATCATTTTTCTTTGGCTTTGTTCCAGGAACCATTTTTTACTATATCTTCATATTTTACTACTTCTGCTTTGATAAAACCTTTTTCGAAGTCAGTATGAATAGCTCCTGCTGCTTGTGGAGCAGTTGAATCTATAGGGATAGATCGACATTTTGTCTCTTTTTCTCCGGTTGTGAAATAATACATCAATCCTACAGTTTTGTAACTTAGTGCAATCAAATCATTTAATGTAGGAATGTGTGTTATTTTGTCCATACTTACCAATTCTCTGATGAATTCATCTTTTTCTTCATCACTCATGTCCATCATCTCGGATTCTAATTTTGCACAGACAATTATTACGGGACTTTGTAATTTTATCATAAATTCTTCGGCTATTTTGTGAGCGTTTGGAATATCATCCTGTCCTATATTTATCGCATAGATGATTGGTTTCGTTGTCAAGAAATTATACGATTTGAGGAGTTTTTCGTCATCTTTGTTCAGTTTGGATTGTATATCATGGGCGATTTTTCCTTGTACGAGCGCATTTTGGATTTCCATCAAAATCTCAGCGGCTCTAAGGTCGTCTTTGTTTCCTGTTACTTTTGCTCTTTTGGCAAGATTCGGGAGATTTCTTTCGATGATTTCTAGATCAGCAAAAATTAGTTCGGTGTTTATAATTTCTACATCTCTCATAGGATCCACTTCTCATTCTACATGAACCACATCACTGTCTTTGAAATATCTGAGCACTTGTACGATAGCGTCAACTTCTCTGATATGCGACAAGAATTTATTTCCTAAACCTTCTCCTTTGCTGGCCCCTTTCACGAGACCTGCAATATCGACGAATTCTATATGGGAATATACTTTCTTCTGAGACTGTGACATTTCAGAGAGCACATCGACCCTGGGATCTTTCACATCGACGATTCCTATATTTGGATTGATCGTGCAGAACGGAAAATTTTCTGCAGGAGCAGAGTAGGATTTGGTGAGTGCGTTGAATAGTGTTGATTTTCCGACATTCGGCAATCAGACGATTCAGATTTTCATAAAAAACAGTGAAACGATAAAACGATTAAATGATTATGGAAATGATGTTGAATTACAAATT
>CAZBQE010000022.1:4350-6494 GCA_964494005.1 uncultured Candidatus Peribacteria bacterium
TACAAATATTTATCTTCGAGAAGGCATTTTACTTTTCAGCGGACAAAAGTTTCTGATGTTCATTTTAATTTTGCTGTAGCTATGGTAAATGGTCATATTTTTTCTATTTTTATATGATCCCATATCATATATGCATCTTCTCCTGCTCTTATTTTTTTTGTAAAATCTCTTTTATCTCATTTATATACTACATTCATTCTATTTTCTAAAAAATCTTTGAAGGTAAAGGGAATTTTATCAGGATTGTTTTTGATATATACTCCAAATACTATATAAGCTGCATGCATTATTGCATCTCCCATCTGTGAAACCGAAGTGTGATCAGGAATCGCTCTTGCTTTTTTGTATTCAGGGAATCTACATTTCACTTTGTATACTTCGTTTGAAATCACTTCAATATCTTTTACGAATACTTCATTTTCGTATAGCGTTCACAGAATTTCAAAAATTTCTGGAGTCATTTCTATAGTAGATCAAATTGTTGAATTAACGTTGTTTAATCGTTCGCCTAAGTTTTTTGATTTGTTCATTGTTAGATTTTTACGATATAAATTTCCTTACTTTCTTTTCTTGTGGAGTGTGGTTTGAGGGTTTTGATGTTTTTCCCTCAAAATTCCGTTTTCATTTCTTTGATGAATTCTTCGAATCCTGGCCCCATAAAGAGTTTGATGACGAATTTGCCGTCTGGCTTCAAAATATCTTTGAGTATCCATTTCATACTATTGATGAGTTCGAATAATCTGATAGCGTCGATATCTTTCATTCCTATTGTATTCGGTGCCATGTCGGATTGGATGAGATCGACCTTTTCTATGCTATTTTCTTTTAGAATTGCTTTAATTTTTTTTTGGTCTGTTATGTCGGCGACGTAAGTTTTTACTCCTGGAAGATTGAGATTAACGTCCTTGAGGTCAAATCCTATGATGGTAAAATCAGAATTTTTATTTTTTTTCATCTGGTTTGCAGCATATTGCATTCGGCTTCCTGGTGCACATCCTATATCGAGAATTTTTTTTGTTCTTTTATCGAAAAGATGAAATTTCTGTTGGATTTCATCCAACTTAAATGCACTTCTTGCCTTGTATCATTCTTTCTTTGCTTGTTTGAAATAATGATCCTGGAATTTGAATTTAAACATAATTTTGAAATTTGAATGCTAAATATTGGATTTATTTATTCGCTAATTTGGCATAGGTCATTCGTTGTTTACAAGTATTTTTATTATTGTTGTTCAGAGTTTTTCAGTTCGTTCTATAAGTGATGTTGGTGCGTAGAGTGGTTTTGTCCGTTTTTGTGCTTTTCCTACTCTAGCCATTTTGATATATTTGATTATTTCATCGAAGGATCGGAAATATATTCCTTGGGTTTCTTCTATTATTTTTTGTACTCGCATACTTGGAGATATGATTCCTATATCTTTGAGTAACTGTTTTTGTCTTCTTTCGATTTCTTCTTTGATCTCATTCTGTTGTTTCATTACTATCAAAAAAAGTTCTTTTTTTTCTTTTTGTATGATGTGTTGATATTTTTTATAATATTTTTTAAATTTTTTTGTGTTAGTGGAGATTTCATTGATAATAGGAGATTTTTCTCCTAGAGTATACGTAATATCTTCCATGATAGCCATCTGGATATTGTTGAGTTTTTGATATATTGTCTCATGATATAGACTCAATTGTTTATTTCCTAAGGATTTGATATTGTTCATGCTGTTATATACAAACAAAACAATAAAAATTTAGCTATTTTATACAAGAAAACAAATTATTTTATCACAAATTTTTTCAGCTCTTTTTTTGTTTGTTTGTAGTCTGGACAAAATTTTTCTACGAGTGCTCGAAATTTTTTGCTATGATTTTTGATTTTCATATGGCAGGCTTCATGGATGATGACGTACTTGATGTATTTGGTTGGGAGGTGAACGAGATCGAGGTTCAGAGAAATTTTTTGGTCATGTGTACAGGATCCTCGTTTGGAACTTGTTTTTCTGAAACTAAGTTTTGTGTAAGGTATTCCTATTTTTTTGCTATATATATCTAGGATTGGTGTAGCATAATCTGCTAAAATTTCTTTTAATAATTTGGAATTTCCCTCCTTCGAGGACAAGCCCTCTTTCGAGGACAAGCCCTCCTTCGAGGACAAGG
>CAZBQE010000022.1:6594-14197 GCA_964494005.1 uncultured Candidatus Peribacteria bacterium
CCCTCCTTCGAGGACAAGCCCTCTTTCGAGGACAAGCCCTCCTTCGAGGACAAGGAAATTTGGAATTTGAAATTTGAAAAATATTTTGGATATTGCTTTTTGATATCTTCTAAGGGGACTTGTTCTCCCAAAAGCAGTATGGAGTCTTTTTGTATTGGTGTGATGTGCGTTCTTTTGTTATAACGTTTTAGTAGCTGTTCGCCTTTTTGTATCATGATTGTTTCGAGTTCGCTTCATTTTTTGTGTAGCGGAATAGTGATAAGTAAGTCACCGTTCTTATCTATTCTAGCATATGCGTTTTTTATATGTTTGTATTCTATCTTCATATTTCACGACAAAAATTAACAAAAACGAATCAAAACTCCTTGTAAGCTATTCGCGAAAAACATTGATTGTATGAACTATATAGTTTGTTGAGAGGAAGGCAATGAAAAAAGCGGACTGATATACAGACCGCTCATTTTTATTTTTTAATAACTTTCATTTTTTTTCCAAGTCCCTTTTGGAGTGTTTCTTTGATAGCCTCTTGTACTTCTTTTGGAGTGGCTATAATTTTTCTTTTTTTTATCGGGACTTTTTTTTTCTTTGTCATTTTTTATTTTTAAGTAAATACTTTTTATGCTTATATTTATTTTGTTTATAAAGTCAATATAGATTTTAATTTAATGATATATTTTTAGTTAATGCTTGTAGGATATCTTCTTTTATTTTTATACTTTTTTCTCAGAGATTATTTCGGATTTCTAATATTTCTTGTGAATTTATTTTTCATTTTTCTTTTATTTTTTGCATATATCCTCTGAGGTACTTGCATAAAAACTCTTTGTCATTTATTACTATTACTGTTCTTGGGATTTTTTCATTCAATTCTTTTTCTATGGAACGGAAATTTCGACATCATGTCTCTTTAGGATATTGTTTCTCTTCTATTACACTAGAATCATTTGAGGTTGTCAAATCTATTGCTTCGTATGATTTTTGATTGTTTTTGTAATGTATCTCTAGTATGAAATCTGTCTTGGATAATACATCATCGTATTCGTTTGTTTTGATTACTTTGATATCTTGAACATTTTTTTTCCCTTTCATGTCTTTTAATATTTCTTCAAAAATATTTCTTACAGCAAATTCTAAAATCTGATTTAATGCTACATCTCTGGTGTCGAAAGTCTTTACAATATTTGTATATTTTTCTTCGAATTGTTTTGGGTTTTTTGTTTTAGGATCTCTTTTGTATGAGTTTTCCTTTTTTTGTTCTAAAAATCGTTTTCTTATATTTTCTATTTTTTTCATTTCTTCAGGATTGTTTTTTTTGTCATCTATTCGATAACAAGGTCTTGATAGTAATTGTGGTGATTTTTCTTTGTATGTTTCCAAATAACTATTCCATAAAATATTATCTTTTTTATCAAGATCTTTCATTTGATATTCTTCGGTTATTTCGTTCTTGCATTTCTGATCAGATAATAGCGAATTTAGATACATATCCATCTCTTTTTGTTTGAGTCGATTTTTTCCTACTAAATCTTTTCTCAAAAAGTTAAGATGTTTTCTCATCTCTCTCGTCGCTTCATCTATATTCTTTTCTGCTTGTTTGTGTTCTGGTGATATATAGTCACTATAGTTTTTTGCCATGATATATATATTTTATAATAAATACATCTAAGTATACTCCTGATTGTTTTTTTTGTCAAATATTATGGGCTGATGATTTCAGATGAAGATAAAAAAGAGCTGTGGAAGGCTCTTTTCTGTTTAAAAATATATTTTCTGATTATTCTTTTCGGTGGATTCCTTCTAATTCTTTATTATTTTTTTTGTCGATTATAAATATAAGATTTGTGTTATTTGAATCTGGGTTTTCATTTGTATATTTATATTTTTCGAAGAGGTAATCTGCTTTTTTTACTTCTTCTTCCTTAGTGATATCGATCTTGCTTACATATATTTCCAAAAATTCATTGATGATTTCTTTTTCCAAAATTTTGTGTGCTTCGTATTCGATTGTCCCTTCGGTCTCATACATTTCGTCATAATCAAATCCTATCTTGATAAGGGTTCAGAAATCTTTTCGTTTTTTTTTGAAGGTAATATCTTGTTTGCTATGACTCATTTCTGATAATCGTATGTCGAGCATACTATATTGTAGCGCATTTGTTTGTTCTTTGTTGTTTTTACTATATTTTATGAGATTTGGAAGATTTATTTCGATGGTATTTTTGCGTTGAGAAAAATGTCCGTCATATTCTTCGCCTATAAATTTCGGCCATTTGAAAGTGATGTTCGGATTACTATATTTTGTCTGTAATTCCATAATGCTTTCGTAGAGAAGCGTATCAGGGATCAATGATATTAGTTTATTGTCCTGTTTTTTTATACTATTTTCTGAGAATATTTTTTCCATTTCTTCTGTATGTACTATTCCTGCCATGAAGTTGATAATGGTTTCTGTTTCTTTGTTTATCTTGAGATCTAGATTTTCTGTGAGTGTTATATTTGTGCTATCTTTGTTGGTTTGGATATTTTGCGCTTGTAGTGTTCAGAGCATTCCCAAAGAGATTATTGTACTCATAGCAGTATTTTTTAGCGTGTTCATGAGGCGATCATTATACAATAAAATGAGATGTATGATTTCTCATATATCTATTTCCTATAAAATGTCAATATATAGTAGTATTGTGATATGTAATAAAATATTGGGCGCTTCGCCCCAAGCCCCGATTTACTTTTTTTCTTGATAAAAAAAGTAAACAAAAAAATCAAGCCAGACTCAAACCGCCTTCGCTTGATTTTTCATGATAGGATTTACTTTATAATCGCCTCAAACCCCGAAGTACTTCGGGGCCCCATTTCGGCTCATATTGTGTGTTTTCTTCGTTTTTGGATATTATCCTTTTTGGCTAGCACGAGTCTGGCGGATGTCTTTTAGATATTATTTTGTTTAACTATTATTTTCCGTACTTACTTCTAGTTCCGAGATGTTCTTCTATTCTCATGAGTTGGTTATATTTACAAATTCTGTCTGTTCTGCTTGCTGAGCCGGTTTTGATGAAGCCGGTGTTCAATGCAACCGTGAGGTCTGCGATGAAGGTGTCTTCTGTTTCTCCTGATCTATGAGATATGATTGTATTCATTCCGTGTTGTTGAGCCATACGTACACAATCGATAGTCTCTGATACGGTTCAGATTTGATTTAATTTTATAAGAATTGCGTTCGCCATTTTTTGATCGATACCCATTTGTAATCTTTCCCTATTCGTTACGAACAAATCATCTCCGACAATCATTATTTTGTCACCTAATGTTGCTTGCATTCCTTTTCGTCCTTCGAAATCATCTTCTGCGTGTCCATCTTCTATCGAGATGATCGGATATTTTTCTACTCGGTTTGCATAGATTTCTGTTAATTCATTTGCGTCTACGGTCTTGTTTTCTGCACTAAGTACATACTTACCATTTTCATAAAACGCTGAAGCGGCTGCATCGATAGCTAATTTTATTTTTCCATCATGACCAGCGTTTTTGATTGCTTCCATAATCATTTGGAATGCTTCTTCATTACTTCATAAATTTGGTGCGTATCAGCCCTCGTCTCCGACTGAAGTATTGTATCATTTCGCTTTCAATATTTTTTTTAAATGATGGAATATTTCTGCTCCCATTCTGAGTCCTTCATGAAAATTCTTTGCGCCGACTGGCACGATCATAAATTCTTGGATATCGACGTTGTTGTCCGCATGTTGTCCGCCATTCAAAATATTCATCATTGGATGGGGCAGTGTAGTTCCTTCGTTGTTGTTTAGGTATTCGTAGATTCGTTTGCCTTCTGATTTTGCGCATGCTACGGTGAATGCCATTGATGTTCCGAGAATTGCATTCGCTCCGAATTTAGATTTTGTAGGTGTTCCATCAAGCTTGATAAGTACTTCATCGAGTGTTCTATAATCAGCAAATTCTTTTCCAATTATTTCGTTTTTGATAGTGGTATTTACATTATTCACCGCTGTGAGCGTTCCTTTTCCTAAATATCTTGCTGCATCTCCATCTCTCAATTCGATCGCTTCATGGATTCCGGTAGATGCTCCTGATGGAACGATTGATCTTCCCATAATTCCGTTGTCCAAAGTTACTTCTACTTCTACGGTAGGATTTCCTCTAGAGTCTAAAACTTCGCGAGCATGAACATTCTGAATTTTATACATTTTCTATAATTACATAATTAAAAGATTACGTTTCGGTTGCAATCCGGGACATCGGAATGACGACCTATGGATTTTCTTATAGTCTTATCTTGATTTTTTGCAAGAAAAACTATGTCATCTTTGTAAATACTTGGTATTGACATTAATTTTCTTATATTTATAATACATTTTATGTTTTTTTAGTTTTTTATCGACTATTGATGTGAATTCGTGCTATGAATGATATAGAATCTAGTGATAAGAATATTGTCAAAAACTCTGAAGTAAAAGACACTTCTTTAGCTGAAAATCTTTTATCTTCTTCACCTTCTTCTCTTGCGTCTTGACCAAAAACAGGTGCTGAAATCCAAAAGAACAAGAAAAAGCTTGGATATATTTTGTTGCTTGAACAGACCAAAAAAACATTGGAAAAAATTTATAAAGATATTACCAAGTTAGAGAATAAATCATTGGAACTTCAACAAAAAATGGCGTATTATCAAAAAAAATATGATATGCGAAGTTCGTATTATGATAAATATCTTTTGGAATATGAAGAAAAATTATCCTATTTTCATAGACAGGTTGAATTTTATGAGATAGAGGATGTGAATACTATAATCAATTATGAAATTCAACAAACTTTTCTTGATTGATTCCCTGAGGATACGCGTGAATCACAACAGCAGGTACTTACTTATTTGTATTCTTTGTTTATTGAACCGGTTAATAAAAAAAGTGCAGTAGAGTATACTGAAAGTGTTATCAAAGAATATAGTAAAAAGATTTTTCAAACATCAACTGCATATAATAAAAATGAACAAAAAATAGAAGCATTGGAAGAAAAATATGCTGGTATTCAGATCGATGGAATGCTTGATGCTCATCTTTATGATGGACAAAATGCTTCTTTGGATGATCTTGTTGCTTCTGATGATGTCGTTCATCAGATCAAAAAAATTATAACTATGTATAAACATCCAAAATATTTTACTGATCGTGGTATTTCTTTACCAAAATCTATTCTGTTTTCTGGTCCGACAGATACTGGTAAGACTTTTGCTGCCAAATTATTGGCTTCTGAAATAGGACGCAAGATGTATCATATCAAAGCGCATGATTTATTTTCTGAAGAAAATTTGGATCCCAATAATATGTTGTATTTTTTATTTTCTTCTATTATAGAAAAAACTCAAGAGACCAAAGAACCGTGTATTGTTTTTTTGGATGAGATAGAGAAAATTATTGATAGTATGTGAGAATATGCTTCTGCGAATCAGATGGCTATCACTAACACTATTATCAAGAATATTACCAACATTCAGAAGTCAGATTTGGATATTATTATTTTGGCAGCTTTGGTCAAAAAAAATATTATAGATCCAAAACTACTCAAATATGATCTTTTCCCTAAGCAGATTTTCTTTTCTTCGATGAAAGATGAAGAAAGGAAAAATTTGTTTACTCTTGTTTTCAAAGATGCGAGTAGTGATATTGTTCAATTTTCTCCTGATATTGATATGGATGAATTGATAAAAAAAACTAATGGATTTTCTCCTGAATATATCAAAAAACTTGTCGCTGTTGCTATAGAAGATGCTACCTATGCTTCATTTTCTGATAAGAAAAAAAGAGGTACTCCGTCTATAGTTACTCAAAAGCATTTATTTAAAAATATCGAGTTACTCAAAGAAGAGAGTAAAACTAAGTGAGATATAAAGTATTTGGGAGGTAAATAAAATTATTTGAGAAAATGTTTCAAAACAGTATATTCATTTTTAATGAATAATGAATAATGAAAAATTAATAATGTTAGTATTTGTTTTGTTATGGACTATTGTAGGACTATTATAGTTTATTATGAGATATTACATTTGTTATTCGTTGTTGGTTTTTAGTTATTATTTTTTTTCATGACTACAACTCTTCTTGATAAAGAAAATTTCACTGTAGATAGTAGTACTTGGGAAGTTCAAGATGCGAAGGGGATTGTCAATGGTCAGCATGTTTCAATCAAGGTTAAGGTTCATCCAGAATGAGATATCTGGGAATATGTTAGTGGTGTTCCTGCAGAATTTGTCGGTCAACAATTTTTTACGTATTCTGCGGCATTGAGAGAAGTACAAAAAATAGGAAAATCGCTTCCAGCTGATATTAGTTCATTGGAGGCTGCTATTGCGACTATGGATGCAGAGACGGATATCCAGAAATATAAAAAATATATTGAACACGCTGGTATCAAATTCGCTGGATGTTTTTCATTTGAATCTCATGTGTTCGACGATATCGGTTCTTGGTCGTATTATCGACTTGAGGATGGTACGCGTTTGGCACTAAGTCCTGATACTTGGAATATTGCGAGAAGAGATGAAAGTATGGGGTATATGATTTCGTTCGCGGAGTAAAAAATTTAGCATAAAGCTTTAAGTTTTAATCATAAAACTGCTTATTCGCGAAAAATTTGTTTTAAGCTTTCGATTTTGAACTTTACACTACTATTTGTCCTTTGGAGCTCTCCGTGAGCTCTTTTTTGAATGCGTCGAAAAGTCAGGTGTTGATGCTTATTTCGCATTCAGCTGTTTTGTCATATTTTTCGTTCACTATTTTTGCATTAAATTTATTCACAATGTTTCTGACGATAGGGACGAGGTCGAAGTCGTAGCTAAATTTCACGGTTTTCAAAATTTCCGTTTCGATGATTTTGCTATTCTCTATTACTTGTTTTGCACATTCACTATAGGCTTGAATAAGTCCACCTATACCGAGCATCGTTCCGCCGAAATATCTCGTTACGATAACTGCCACGTTGGTCAGTCCCATTGATACCAGCATCTGAGCCATGGGCGCTCCGGAAGTGCCCTGAGGTTCTCCGTCATCGGAAGCCCACTGTATCTGCATCTTATCTCCCAGCACCATAGCCGGAACGTTGTGAGTGGCGTCTTTATGCTTTTTTCTGATGGCAGCAAAAAACTCCTCCGCTTCCTCCCTGCTCTCTGCAGGAGAAACGTAGCATATGAATCTGGATCTTTCAATTGTCTGCTCAGCCTCTCCCGGGCCAAGCACAGTACCGAATAATCTCATATGACTTCAAACTCTTTGAATCTGCCGTAATCTTTGCTTTTAAGTTCGCAATCTATAAGCGTACCGTTCTCATTGTATTCAATGCCGAAAACCGTAGCCTTGTCCTGTATGAATGATGAAACGTCTCCTCTGGAATATGGTATCAGCAGTTTGACCCTCACCATATCTCCGAAGATCCTTTTTTTCACTTCCTCCATCAGCGCGTCTATGCCGATGTCATATTTTGCAGAAATGAAGAAACTGTCCATTCCAGTGCCTTTCAGCGCCAAAGTTTCCTTATCCCCTACCAGATCCACCTTGTTAAAGGCCGCACAGAGGCGGCTGCCCTCGGTCCACAGCAG
>CAZBQE010000023.1:0-280 GCA_964494005.1 uncultured Candidatus Peribacteria bacterium
AAATATTTTTTTGAAGTATATGTATTACTTTTGTATAAAAAAAACCCGCCTAAGCGGGTTTTCTCAAAAAATCTTGTGGTATTATGTAGTATATAATTAGGAATTATATGTACAATAATAAATTAAGATCTTTTTGAACGTAATTATTCAGCTTCAGAAGCTACTGCACCTTCAACCTTTTGTACGTTGTTTGCTTCAGGACCTTTTCTTCCTTCTCCGATTTCATAGGTTACAACGTCACCATCAGCGATAGGTTCACCGATTACATTTGTTCCATGAA
>CAZBQE010000023.1:324-13886 GCA_964494005.1 uncultured Candidatus Peribacteria bacterium
GATATCTCCAAAAAAGAGTATATGATATTCCCAAGAAAATACAAGAGATTATTTAGGGAAAATATAATTGACTTTTAAATATAATTGTTTATAATAAATAAATAGATTTATTTCTATTATAGAAAATAATATGAAAAAACCTTATTCAAAAGATCAACATGAATTAATAAGAACTTCTCGTAATGTTCAAAGGGGAAATACAGCTCAACAAAGAAAAGCACTTGTAAAAGCTTTGTTAGCAAAAGAAGTTAAAGATAGAGTGAACAAAACTATGGAAATACTGTACGAAGAATTCGGAAAAGATTTTAATCTAATCAAGGAAGATGGTAAAAATAAATATCATATTACGAAAAAAAATGTGGTGCTTCAATTAACATGACGACCACTTGTTTCTATAGAAGGCAAGGCGGTACTCGGTGAAGGACAGATGATTATAGAAGTAAATAATAAGGGGGAATCAAAAATTCGTCTTAATTCCGAGACGGGTGATGTTATGTATAATGCACAGAATTTATCAAATGATGATTTGAAAGCTGAATTATCAGCATTGAGAATGTTTGTAGAGAAAGGTACAGCTATGCCTGCAATAAGTAAATTTGTTGTAGAAAAGAATATCAGTAGTTATACCAATCAAGACATTGAAGAATTATTGAAAGGCTACGAAGAAGATCCAGAAGGTTCTAAACCTAAGTAAAAAAACAAAACCCTATATAATATGAAAACAACAAAAACACTTTTTCTAGTAATTGCTACAATTGCTGGATTAAATCTTGTAGTAAGCATAATATACGCTGAAACTGGATATTTCGATTTTATCCAAAAAATTATTCCCACAGAAAAAATACTTACGTGGGGTATATTTGTTCCATTTTGTGTTCTTATTGTAGCTATGTTTGTATATTTTGATATCAAACATAGGCAAAAGAGTAAAGAAATGTATATGTAATTTTCATCCCTCATATTGAGGGTTTTTTTTACGCTCTTAAATTTCCTCCAGCTTTTTCTCCGGCTTTAATAGCTTTGTTCAAAATATCATTAATTTGTTCAGTGGTCATGGCTCAATCTCATGTTATTTTGATTTTGATAGAAACTGATTTTTTATCTTCTCATAGATTTTTCCCTGCGTAGACATCGAAGACCTCGACTTCCTTTACTTCAGGGACTTCCTTAACCGCGGAAATCACTTCATCGAAACTTTTACTCGCATCCACAACAAAACAAATATCTCTTCGGATGATTTGATCCTGAAGCGTTTCATAAGTATAGATATGTTCACTTTTTTTATTATGTTCAACGATGACACTAAGATTCAATGATAGATACACAACTCCGTTTGTTTCTCCGATTTTATTATTTTGCAAGATTACTGGATGTAATGCACCTACAAAACCTATAGTCATATCACCAATATTGATGAGTGCTTGTTTCTTTGGATGGAATTGCGCTAGTATGGATTTTTCAAAGGTCACTTTACCGAGTTCCAATTCTTTGGCGATTGTTTTTATAATAGCTTTTGCTTCCAGAATAGGATCCTTGTTCCATTGATCTATATTTTTCTGATATAATACCACACCAAGCTGAGTTTCTTCGTCTACAAACGATGAAGCAAATTTTTTTTTGATTTCTTTATTTTTCAATGTTCCCATCTTTCAATGTTTTGTCCGTATTTTACCGATATCGAACATGTTGAATTCATCAAAAAACTTGCTATTTTTCACTGTGTGAGCGAGGAGTCCATAGACGAGATCATCTCTCATGATCGGAGTTTCAGGATTGACAGGATTCTGTAATTCATAGTAATGTTCTTTTTTCTTGCTGAATTCTTGTAATGTTTTTTCGCTGATTCGCGGATAGGTTTCGACTTGATTGCAACCGATATTTCTTACTAAGATGTCTTCGATTTTTCTCTGGATGGCAACATACTCATTGTACGGCGTATATTCTGTTTTGCTCAATAACGGTAAACTTTCTATGTCATCATAGCCGTAGATTCTTGCAACTTCTTCATAGATATCCTCCTGAATATTTAGATCATCTGGTCCTCTCCATAATGGACAGGTAATTTTTAATTTTCAATTTTCAATTTTCAATTTTGAAATGTCTTCTCAAGTAAATCCAAGTCCAGTCAGTATTTCTTCCATTTTTTTATCCAATCACTTCGTCTTTTTCCCAAAGATAAATTGCTCCATCACTTTCATATCTACTTCAATCAATTTTCAATTTTCAATTTTTCCAGATTTTTCTGGACTTCGCAATTTTCAATTAAGAAAATAAGAAAGTCCTCCAATCTCGAAGTAGCCGAGATCTTTTTTGTAGTAGTTCAATTCGTCCAAGAAGAGAATCAGACAAAATAAGGTATATCGAGGGTTGATGTTTTTCTCAAACCTTAATTCTGCATCAGTTCTCAATCCGAGTCTTGTTCAGGTTTTTCTGACAGCTACCGGATCGAAGTTTGCTATCTCGACGAGAATATTTTTTGTACTTTCGGTGATTCAACTTTTCAATCCACCGACAACACCAGCAAGCGCGAGAATTTTCTTTTGGTCAGTAATAACAATATCAGTAGCTTTCAATGTATGTTCAGTTTCAAACAAATCTTTAAATTTCTCTCCGTCTTTGGCATTTCTCACGATAATATCTCCGTCGACTTTTTCAGCATCGAAAAAATGTACCGGCTGTCCGCTGATATTCATAAAAAGATTAGAAAAATCTACTCGGTTGCTGATAGGGTTCGCTCATAGATCAAGCATTTGTAATCTTGAAAAGAACGATGCTTGCTTGACCGTAATATTTTTGAGATGCAATAAAAGATATGCATTCAAATCATCACTTTCTCATTTTACTCATCTTTCTGGTTTCGTGCTGTTTTCGATAATTTCCATAATGTGTTTCGGTGTACATTGTTCCATATACTCTTTGACTTTATTAAACGAAATGATTTGACTTTCGACTTTCGACTTTGGACTTTCGACTGATCAATAGATTGCATTCAATTCCACGGCTGCACCAAAATGCCCCGTCAAATCAGGTCTATTCGTCAATGACTTGTTATCAACTTCCATGACTCGACTTTCCAATCGTGGAAATTTATCCTTCAATGCTGTTCACAAATCTTTATCGGAAATATCGTCCAGATCTTCTTTGAGATCCCGAATCGAATGTTTTTCGATATCTTCATTGATACCCAATTCTTCTTTGGAACAGATCATGCCGTTGGATTCCAAACCTCTCATTTTTCTTGCCTCTATCGTAATGCCTGCTTTTTCAAATACTGTTCCTGGTAACGCTACCGGTACGTACAATCCTGCAGCGATGTTAGATCCACCACAAATAATCTGATATTCTCCTTTACTTCCACAATCCACTTGGCAGACAGATAATTTATCCGCGTCAGGATGTTTTTCGCAGGATTTCGTGTAGCCGATGACGATGGAATCTGATATATTTCTTTCACTGACTTCTTCGATCTCGCAGGTCTTCAATATCAAATTCTTCGCGATATTTTCAGGCGTATCGTTTACAGATATAAATTTTTTCAAGAGTTGTGATGTATACTTCATAATTCGAATAAATAAATAAATTTTTAGACTTTCGTGTCTATCATTACTATGAATAACAAAATCTCAGGAGAAATAAAGTGGAAAATTTATTCTTGCAATTATTTATACTATAACTAAAAATTCATTTCTAAGAAAGCAAATACAATGTTTTTGAAATAAAATATTTTTTATTGTACAATAATAGAGTATGATTAATCCATTAACTACAACACAGCGTATCATAAATAAATTCATCAAAACATATTTGATCGTCAAATCTCATTTACATCAACCATCGTTCAAATATCAGGAGGCAATGCTTTTTGATTTGATAAGGAAATGCAGGGATACTGTATTCGGAAAAAAATACGATTTTGATAACATCCAGACGATTCAAAATTTTCAGAATACCGTTCCTATTTCTCATTACAAAGATTTTGAGCCATGGATTATGTATATGCTCAAAGGAGAAAAAAATATTACGTATCCAGGCAAGATTGATCGATTTGCTACTTCGTCATGAACGACGTGAGGTGAATGTAAATATATTCCTGTCACGAAAGAATGATTGAAAAAATGCCATTTCAAATGAGGTATGGATGCGTTGAATTATTTTTGTAAAAACAACCCAAGAAGTCAATTTTTGATTTGAAAGGCACTTGCTATAGGATGAGGATTTTCGATTAATCCATACACAGGAGAAAAAAATGTAGGATTTATCTCTGCTATCTTACAAAAAAATACGCCGAAAATTATCAAGATGATCAAAGAACCAGGTGATGATATCGCATATATCGAGAATTGGGAAGAAAAAGTCCAAGCAATCATAGAGAATACGGTCAATCAAAATATTACGTTCATCAATGGGCAACCAGGGTGGTTGTTGAATTTTCTCTATAAGATGCTCGAATATACGAAAAAGGAAAATATACTTGAAGTTCGGCCAAATCTAGAGCTTTTCTTTCGATGAGGATTGCCGATAGATATGTACAAATCACAATTTGAAAAGCTGATACCATCCAAAAAAATGAAATATTATCAGGCGTATAATGCATCAGAATGATTTTTTAGTGTTCAAGATACCAATTTTGCTGATGATATGCTGTTGCTCGTCAATCACGGGACATTTTATGAATTTATCCCATTGGAAGAGTACGGCAGGGAGAATCCTAACGTGTTGACTTTGGAAGAAGTGGAAGTACATAAAGACTATATTATTGTTATCACTACTTGTTCATGATTGTGGAGATATGTGATAGGTGATGTAGTGAAATTTACGAATCTCAAACCATGGAGAATTAAAGTAGCCGGCAGGACAAAATATTTTATAGATATGATTGGCGAACGTCTTTCTTTGGAACATATAGAAAAAGCGCTTTTGCAAACAAGTAAAACCACCAACACTATTATTACTGATTATACAGTATGACCATTAGTATTTGAGTGATGAACACAAAGATGATGTCATGAACGGATAATTGAGTTTGTCAAAGAGCCAGACAATAAAGAAGAATTTGCAAACATATTGGATCAGGAATTAGGGAAGACAAATTCCTACTATTTTGATGAAAGGCATGATACGAAAGTTTTGGGATCTCCTAAAGTGCATTACGTTAAACAAGGTACATTTTATGAATGGTTAAAAACCAAAAATAAACTTGGTGGGCAACATAAAGTCCCCAAAGTTTCCAATGAAAGAAAAAATATCGATGAAATATTGGCTATGATAGCATAATTTTATTTTTTTGTATGTGCATATGAAAAACATTCAAACCGTAGATCAGCAGGTGTATGAGTCTATTCTCGCCGAACAGAAAAGGCAGTCAGAAGGAATGGAACTTATTGCTAGCGAGAACTACCAATCTCCTGCAGTCCTTGAAGTGCAATCTTCGGTTTTTGCAAATAAATATTCTGAATGAACGCCTGGACGCAGATACTACGGATGACAGGAAAATACCGATATCATCGAACAACTCGCTATCGATAGAGCCAAAGACATCTTTCATGCGGACCATGCGAACGTGCAAGCATTATCCGGAGCAGCAGCAAACTTATGTGTGTATTCTGCGCTTATGGAGCCAGGAGATACTATTCTTGGGATGGATTTAAGTCATGGATGACATTTAACCCATGGGGCTCCGGTAACCTTTTTCTCCAAAGTGTTCAACTTTATTCGCTACAAGACAACACCAGACGGCAAGGTTGATTTCGACCAAGTTCGCGAATTAGCATTACATCACAAACCCAAAATAATTCTTGCTGGATTTTCTGCATATCCGAGAGAACTCGAGTACGAAAAATTCGTCGAAATAGCAAAGGAAGTCTGAGCTATCGCATTTGCTGATGTGTCACATATTGGCGGATTTATCGCTGCATGATTACTCAAAAATCCACTCGACTACGGATTCCATGTCATGATGACGACTACGCACAAGTCACTCAGATGACCGAGAGGAGCATTGATTCTCAGTAAGTGAATCGTTTCCAATCCACTCAAAAAACCTGAAGATACGAGTGAAAATATTCCGACAAGAATCGATAGAGCAGTATTCCCTGGTATGCAATGATGACCACATATGAATACTATCGCAGCGATTGCTGTCGCACTCAAAGAAGCACAGACGTCTGAATTCAAAGCGTACGCGCAGCAAGCGCTCAAAAACGCACAGATCTTAGCTGCTGAATTAACTGCGCGTGGATATAAACTTGTGACTTGATGAACAGACAATCACATGGTGATTGTGGATTTTAGCTGAACAGAATGAAACCCGGAGCACTCAGGGTTGGACTGATCAACGGCAGAAAAAACATTAGATAAAATCTGAATCTCTACTTCCAAATCTACTATCCCCGACGATCCAAATCCACCATTCAGACCATCTGGACTTCGTATCGGTCTACCAGCAATGACGACGAGAGGAGTCAAAGAAGAAGAGGTAAAACAGATAGTCGAATTCATGGATCAAGCGTTGAAAAACAAGGATAATGAAGAATTGCTAGCCGAATTGAAAAATAAGGTCAGAGAGTTGGCGTTGAAATTTCCTTTGCCGAGTTTGTAAAAACAAGCTCTTGCTATTTGCTAGAAAATATGGATACAATATATCCCATAACATTGGGAATGCTCTTTGAAATATTTAGAGTAGCTGTTCAAATCTGCCGGAGAAACCGGTTAGTAGATGTATATCATCTACTTTAGAAGGAAGTGCGTTCACCCAGGTATCACCCTCGGACTATCAACGGCTTCCTTTTCTCTTTTTAAGAGAAATAAAAAAAAGTACAAAATTGACTTGACATTGTGTAATAAATAAATATAAGATAAATACAAACAAATAAGAAAAGGAGGCTATCATGCGATGAACTTGTTGGGATTATGCCCTTATAGAAAATAAAAATACGTATCCCCGCGACACATATAAGATCAGGGGCGTGGTTTATCACTATTACCGTGGATGTTAACGGAAAATGTGGGTCCAGAGGAAGCAGAGCCTCCGCGTCGAGAAGACTATGGTAGTAATTCTACCACTAAAAATACCAAAAAAAATATAAAAAAACAGTTCCAAACATCTCCCGCCGCTGTTGCTTATTTAGGAGTGGAGCATTTCATGCCTCCCCAGTTGGGGAATAGGGCAATTAGTATTAAATAAAAAAAGAGTGCTGTGTTTCAGTGCTCTTTTCTGTTACATCAAAGAAAACTACTTGATAGAAATTACTGAATATATATAAAGCTATAGAGCTTTATTTTTTTTATTGTCATTGCGAGGAGCCCGCATTAAGCGGTGACGAAGCAATCTAAAAAATATGAAGATTGCTTCGCTAAAATGCTCGCAATGACAAATATATTTTTAATTATTCATTAGTTTTTATGGATATCATACTTATTATTCTCTGAGGAGTACTTTGCCTTATCGCGATTCTCGGTTCCGTACTGCCAGTTTTGCCGGGACCATTGTTGGCTTATATTGCATTCATTCTCTTACAACTAACTTCCCAAGATCCTTTTTCTCGGACATTTTTTATCGTGCGAGCAGTGATTATCATATTCCTGACTATCATTGATTATGTCGTTCCCTCACGAGGAACCAAAAAATTTGGCTGAACAAAATGGGGAATCCGTGGAAGTAATATCTGACTTATCATCGGCGTAATTATTCTTCCTATTCTTGGTATTACGCTCGGACCATTCGGACTGATTGGACTTATTTGATGACCATTTATTGGTGCATATTTATGAGAAAAGAACGCGAAAAAAAATAATAAGCAGGCATTGAGAGCTGCACGAGGATCATTCATCGGGTTCGTGACCGGCAGTCTGTTGAAAATTGTTGTCAGTGTGATTATGGCTGGATATTTTTTTGTGAATGTATACACTCATTTCATCAAATAAAACGATTACATAAAAAGAGAGAACAAAAGCCAAAAACAGAATGTTTTTTATGTGATAGCGAAAAAATAAACGATGGAAAAAAAAGAACATCTCGAAAAAAGTCAGCAGTGACCAGAAAAAAAAATAGCTCATCTGCAATCATATATTGCTGCGATGTTGATGCTTATTCCACAGATACAGGTACAAAGTGAAGATATGGCTATGTCGAAATATCCGTTTCAGAAGAACTTATCGACAATTACCATCAATGAATCTGTGGATGTGACAAATGAACAGGCATTTATCGATGCAGTAGCTACATCAATCAAACCCATAAAAAAATTTACAGATATTCCAGTATGAGGATTGATACTTTCATATAATTCTAAGCCAACAGGAACCTATCCGACGAAGATTGATTTTTTTCCCAAAGAAATGAAAGCTGATAAACTTCCTTATACAATAGTGCAGGTAGGAGAAAAAATGTTTATGATCAAACCTGATGTAGGATTCGAAGTCGATGATATGTATATAGATGATAAAGCATTTTATGTAAAAGTGAGTAAGAATACACTTTTGGGAGAAGTAGCTAAAACAACGTCAAAAACTAAAGAGGATGAACTCGGAGAATATTTGTGGAAATTATATTCACAAGGAGAGGATGGACGATATCTCTGATCTACCGTCAAGGAAATACCAAAGAATGCACAAAAAGCTTTCCTCGAAGAATTCAATAAGCTCAATAAATAATTAGTTCAAAGCTAAAAGTTTAAAGCTTAAAACACAATATAGTTATTATAGTTTATACAGAGCAATACCAATATTATTCATTTTTCATTATATATTATCGTGCCATGAAAATCAAAATCGTCATAGGAATAGTATTCTTTATCGTAACGGCTTCGCTGAGTTCGAAAGCAGAGGCATATCTTTTTGGAATGAAATCTTGGGACAATACGATAGAAAATATTCAAATTATAGAACAGGAATACGAGCTCAATTTGCCTATGGTGTCCTTTATTTTTGATCCGCGAGGCGAGCATGTAGAAAAAATGATGAATCAGTTCAACGAAAAACTCGGCCAAGACAAAATCTATCATATTTCACTTTCTCCAAATATGTACACCGCCAAAGAAGTCGCAGAAGGTGCTTTTGATGATCAGTATAGACAATTTTTCCAAGATGTGAAAAAGAATAATCTGAGGGTGATTTTCCGTACAATGCACGAGATGAACGGCGGACGATATCCGCGAAGTTCTGATCCGGCATCATTCAAAAAGGCATGGATCCATGTTCGAGAAATTTCCAGGGAAGAAGGACTCAATCAATACAATATCCTCTTTGATATGTCAGTCAACGCACGAGATTTGCCAGCAAAATGAGGTGTACCATCTCAGACAGCGACATTTATCCATTGTACACCAAGCGCAAAAGCGAAACTAAAATGCCCGACCTTCGAAGACTATTATCCCGGAGACAAATATGTAGATCTTATGTGAGTGACCTTCTATAATCGAGGAAAAGGAAACAGCAACCGCCGACGAGGAACACCAGATATGATCGTAAACAACGCAGCACGAAAAACGCTAGATAGACTCAAAAAACTTCCTAAACCCATCTTTGTAGATGAGGTAGGAACAACAGCAGTAAATTATGAATGAGCATATAATTTCGACAAATCACGTGAAGTTTATGAGAATAACAAAGCCTTAAAAAACGAACGATTAGGTCAGCTCAGAACTTTTCTTCTGAGAGAGAGTAGAGTGGTAGGAGCGATTTATTTCAATGTCGATCTCACCAACGGACTCAGAAATTGGACGCTTGGAGAACTAGATCGATCTGTGATAGATTTTGCCAACAACAAATTTTACGACAAAATTATAGATATCTACGAAGCGTGAAGTTCTGATTATTCCAAAGCATTGTATTATCTCTTTAATGCTCAACGTTTGACACTCAACGAGAGAACACATTTAGTGAGGTCAAATTATGTCAAACCCGTCAAAGATCTTTACGAAGATATTCAGCAGTATAGTACAAACAAAGAAATACAATTGAGTCAGTTGGATACTATAAAAGCGAAAAATAGTCTAGCCACGAAATATAGAAGATTTTCTCAAGATGAGCTGGATGCGATTGTGGATGCTACGAGAAGTTTTGTAGAGTAGAAGTTAATAAAAAGACCTCGTTATGAGGTTTTTTATAATCAAAAAATTCCGCTTGAGCCAGACGCAGTGAAGCAAAGCGAAACGCGGGCGGGGTATTGAACCACTTCTTGGGTAGAGTAGAGATACCGTCCCGACTGGTCGGGATGTTTGTATAACGTCTGCCGATGTGCGACGTACTTTGTATGTCGTGTATCGGCTGTTGTAGGTTCGTGTCTCTGATTATTAAAATTTATATAGAGTGGCTTTTCTCTAAATTAAATTAAAAAAAATAAGAAAATTATCCTTTGAATATGTGTTCTCTATGATATTCCATATATTCTTCTCTTCATTCTATTGGCAATAAAGGAATTTTTGCCCCTGGAGTTATGTTTAGTTTTGAGCAGGTCATTTTTGAAATCCAAGGTGATATTATCATTTCTTTTTCAGGAGAAAATGTCATGTATCATCTGTCAAATAGAAAATCGAATGTTGGAGTGAACATAAATCAATTTCTTGGATCTATTTTTTCAGTGTCGTTTGAATGTGCTCGTGGCTTTATGTGACTTGCTATAAGCAGTCTGTCGTCTGAAACCATTGTAATTGGACAAAAAGGACAAAGCTTCAAAAGTTCTTCTCTGTATTTTCATTGTCATTTTCTTGCTGTAATCATTTGTTTCTTTTCTTCATCTGTTTTTGTGATTTCCTGTTGTATTTCTTGTTCTTGTTTTTCTATCTCATAAGGATGTTCTTCTTCTCAGAAATAATCCACGAAAAGTCTAAAGTAATATACAAAATTTCCTTCAGAATCCTGTAATTTAAGTGCCGATAAATATGTTATGTTTGGAAGAGATAATTCTCTTATCAAATGATAGGCGTCGTCATCCGAATTTACATATACTCTTGGTCAAGCTATCTGTGTTTGTTCGTTGAGCGTAAATTGGATAATATCATCCATTTCTGCTATTTTTTTTGATCTTTCTTCTCGTAATTCTGGCATATTCTCGGCTTTTTTGTATGGTTGTTCTGGTTTTTTGTATTCTGTTTTACATTCATCGAGATACTTTATGAGATCTTCTTTGTTTAAAAAACATTGTATTGAAAATCCTTTTCATCCGAAAAAATTTCTTAATTCCTCTCATTCGTTTCCTACGTAAAATTTAGCTTCTCAATGTCCTCATCATATTTTATTCGCTGGCAATACAAAACAATCAGGGACTGTCATTTTTTCTACCGCATCCTGTATTTTATATTCTTTTCCGTCCACGATTACTTTATTTCACTCTATTTTCATTTATTTTTTTGATACTAGTTAAATGTAAACAGTTTTTATCTAGGAAACTGTTTATTTCGTTAAATCATAATGCTGGTAAAAGATGAAAAAAAACATTAACGACAATACTGTTTCATGCTTGTTTATATGCTTGTGTATCGCTTACTGTAATTTTATAATCGTCGGAAAATCACATGAGTCTAAAACATTCTCTTGGGGTTAGTTTTCTAATTTTTTCTCCTTTTGAAATATAATTATCAACTCATGCTCTGTGCATTTTGTGCATTGATTGAAGTAATGGTCTTGCAATGTCTAAATCTATTTCTGGTTTGGAATAAAAATCTTTTGTTCCTGATGATAAAACATATTTTTTTAATTTTTCTGAGAGATAATATTTTTCTTCTACATCTTTTTTTGGTTTTACTTTTATGAAATCTCAATGTCGATTAAATTGCTGATTTGCTTTTTGACATAAGGCTATTTCTCAGTTTATTTGTGTATATCTTTTTTTTAGATTTTTTTCACTCGTGACAAAATTTATTCATTTTTCTCAAAGATAATATTTTGAATCAGGATTATCTTCCAATAAATCTTTCATTGTTATTTCTAGAGGAACTTCTTTAGGAAAGTCAAATTTATTATACATATTTTCGTTTTTAAATCAGACCAATGCAATTCTTTCTCTGTGTTGTGGCATTCAATAATTTTTAGCATTTAATATTTGATATTTATAGTGATATCATAAAGTATCGAATGCTTTAAGAATTGTTTTGAATGTATTTCATCAATCATGGCTAAGCAATCATTTAACATTTTCAAAAATGAATGCTTTTGGTTGTGTTTCGTCAACGATTCTGATAAATTGATATATTAAATTTCATCTATCATCTGATAGTCCTTTTCTTTTTCCTACCATAGAAAACGATTGACATGGGCTTCATCATACTAGTAGATCGATCTTTCCACAAAATTTTTTTCAATCAATATCACAAACATCTCTAAAAAAGACATCATCTTTGATATCAAAATTAGCTTTATAAGTTTGTCTTGCAAAATCATCTATATCACAGGCGAAGATAATTTCGTGGGGAATTTGCATTCTCTTAAGAGCGTGTTCAACCGATCAAATTCAACTAAATAACGTGGCAATCTTAAACATCAACGTAATATTACAGAATAAATGGTTCATTTTTTTGACGATATATATTCTTTATGTTTTTTCAATGAATTTGTGTTGTGGGTATGTAATTTTATAATGGTATTATTTTTCTCTGTCAAACAATATCTTGACAAAATAATATAAATTTTTGACAAGTATTGAAATGCTAGTTTAAAACTAATTAAGAAAGTCTTGATTTTTTGTCTTTTTCGGTTATATTTGGCACGTAAGCATTTCCTATGCTACGTTTATATTTCTAAAGATATATTGTCATGTCTATTTTATCCTTACTCATATATAAAACTCTTCGGCAAATCATTAGATAATCAAAAATGATATATCGATAATTGCCGAGAGTCTTCTGCGAATTCATAATTTCTCCAAAGCTTATGATAAGAAGTTAGAAAGCGATTACAAGAAAAAGTATTGATACGTTTTATTCTGTAAAAATATTTCTATGAACAAAATATTGGTTACCTATGATCTAATAGGTGGTGAACCTATCGACAGCTATAAAAAGATTTACAATTATCTTTCTAAGTTTGATGCTATCAAACCACTTGAAAGCGTTTGGATATTAAAGACATCTAAAGAGGCAGATGTTATTAGAGATGAAATTGGAAAACTTATCGATAGTGACGACAAACTTTTTGTTTGTAAGTATGTTGCATCTGCACGAAAATGATTGACGGCACAGCAATCACAACGACTTAAGTCTTAATTTTATATTCTAAATTAGCAATATGGCAAAAACCGAATCTAGTGTGAGGGGCAAACAACAGAAAAAGATTGTTCCTGTAAAACCTTATACTAAAAAAGTTTGATCATCTAAAGTGAGAATCAAACCACATAGAAGATCAACTCCGAATTAGAATTGAGCCCTCTTAAGAGGGCTTTTTTCTAAAAAAATTTAAATTAAAATAAAAAGAAAAGCCACTCTATTTTTTTTCTTTCATTCTTGTTTCTTGCTAGAGACATAACCTATAACGTTTCGCACTAGTCCGATGCTCTGACGAACCGCTGAGATTTAATTAGGTCGGGGATATCGGATAGTGCGTGTTGTAGGTTCGTAGTCCGTAATTAA
>CAZBQE010000024.1:0-13284 GCA_964494005.1 uncultured Candidatus Peribacteria bacterium
AAACAATGATAAATGATAAATTTTAAATTATAGATGCAAGAATTACTAAAATGAACTATTGTATGCTACTATAGTTAATAAATACACAAATCCTTCATCTATCATTTTTCATCTCTAATCAATTCATTAAATTTAGTTATTTAGTTATATTAGAATGGCAATTACCAAAGACAAGAAAAAACAGATCTTGGCGAACTATATAGAAGATCTCAAAGGCGCGACCAATGCGGTTATCGTCAAACAATCAGGAATACCTGTGACGCTCGCAAATAAAATTAGAATGGAGCTCAAAGGTGCTGATGGAAAGATGAATATCATCAAAAAAAGAATATTCCTCAGGGCGCTTAAGGACGCAGGACTCGAAGAAGTAGGTGTAGAATCTCTTGAAGGTCCAGTTTTTGCTTTGTATGCCAAAGAAAACGAATTTGCTCCGCTCAAAGTGATTAATAAATTTGCGAAAGAATTCAAAAAAGATAAGAAAAAATCTGACTTCTCTTTTATCTGAGGATGGTTCGAGAAAAAATGGCAAGATGGTGAATATGTGACTGAACTTGCTAACGTGCCTTCCAAAGAAGAATTGATTTCCAAACTTTGCTACTTATTCAATTATCCATTACAATCATTCGCTTGTGTACTTAGTGAAATAGCAAAGAAGGATGGTGGTGTGGTAGAGGAAGTGAAAGAAGAGCCAAAAACTGAAGTAAAAGCAGAAGAAGTTAAAATAGAGGAACCAAAAGCTGAAGAAGCACCAGCTGAAGCACCAGCCGTAGAAGAGAAATTAGCTGAAGAACCAAAAGCTGAATAAAATGGAAAAATGGAAAAATGTAGAATTGAAAAAATTAATATTTCAATGTTTACATCTTTCAATATTTCAATCTTATAGTTAGTAGTTTAGGCGTTTAGGCGCTTCAACATATTAAGTATTTTATTACTTTATTTCATAGTACAATGGCAGAATTATCAGGAAACGCACAAAAAATCATGGATCTTGTCAAGGACATGAGTGCAGTAGAACTAAACACATTAGTTAAAGCTTTAGAAGAAGAGTTTGGCGTAAGCGCAGCAGCTATGGTTGTTGCTGGTGGAGCTGCTGGTGGAGCTGCAGATGCAGGAGCTGCTGGTGGACAAGCTGACGTAGTAAACATCGAATTGACAGAGATTGGTCAACAGAAAATCGGTGTAATCAAAGTAGTCAAAGAAGTACTTGGGCTTGGACTCAAAGAAGCTAAAGATCTTGTAGAAAAAGCACCTACTGTCATCAAAGAAAAGGTGAAATATGAAGAAGCTGAAGGTATCAAGGCTAAATTGGAAGTTGAGGGAGCTACTATTACCCTTAAGTAAGAATTTTGAATTTTAAAGGCGAAATTTTAAATTTTGAAACTATGTATATACGTTTTCAAATTATAAATTTCAAATTATAAATTTCAAATTTCACTTTATTTTATTCAAATCGTAAACATTATGAGTATATCTGTAAACGATGTGATTGAAGCACAAGCACATATTGGTACGCTCAAAAGCGAGGCTCACCCAAAGACCAATAAATATTGGGCAGGGGTAGTCAACAATATTGTTGTTATCAATCCAGAAGTTATCATAGAGCAGATCGAAAACGCCAAGAAAAAGATTCAGAAAGCAAAAGAGGAGGGAAAAGAAATCTTGATTGTCTCCGAAAAAAAGATGTATGCAGATGAATTGGAAAAGCTCGGTGAAAAATATGGAGTAAGCTACCTCAACTACAAGCTTCCTTCATGATTTTTGACGAATTTCGAAACACTCAAAAAAAGGATAGAGTCCATGAATACTATGGCTCGTTTTGTTGATAGTGATGTATATATGTCCTTAACAAAAAAAGAGCAGTTGGTCTACAAAAGAAAACTTGCGAGAGTCCTCAAAATTTATAAGTGAGTAAAAAATTTGAGCAGAAAACCTGAATTGGTGATTGTGCTTGATGGACAGATGATGGATAATTTCATCAATGAGATAATCAAGACACCTAACATACAGAATATCGTCATTACAGGGACTAATTTTTCTAGACGATGGGATGAAGAAAGCATTATCCTTGCGAATATATGAAGTCACAAAAGTGTGGATTTTGTTCTCAATAGTATGTTCAAATAAAGAGATTGTGTGTCTTGTGAATATGTAGCGCGATTTATCTTCTCTTTTGATTCCTATGGAAGAAACAAAAGCTCAAGAAGTAAATGTTCCAGTTATGGTGCAAACTTCCCAAGAGGTATATACTCCTAGTAGTACGGAGAAAAAAAGGGCAGTGATGATGTATCTGCTGATCGGTATTATTGTCGTAGCACTCAATAATCAAAAAAAAAGTGATTTTGAGTCTTTTCATCTCAAGCAAGCTTTGGGATGGTGGGCGGTATTTCTACTTTTGATTATTGTGACCTCTATCTTTATGTTGCTTCCTGTTGTTAAATATCTCCCTATTTTTGCTGTGATTGTCATGGTAGTGTTTATGGGGGTATTCGTCAAAAAAGCACGAGATGGGAAATATAGTATTGCCGAAGAAAACAAGTTGGCGATATTCTATGCACTCGGAGGGCGGATTATAACACTCTTTGAGGTAAAAGAAGAAAAAGAGAAAAAAACATCAGTAAATCCACCAGAAAATAAAATGGAAGGGTAATATCAAAAAAAGGACGAACAATATTCAGATTATATTCGTAATATCTAGATAAATATATCATCTATCATTTATCATTTATCATTATGTTTATGGGAAATATAGAATTGTTAAAACAATTGAGGGAGATTACATTTGCTCCGCTCAAGGATTGTAAAGAAGCATTGGCGGAAGCAGGTGATGACTTAGAAAAAGCACAGGAAATATTAAGAAAAAAAGGTATTGCTAAAGCAGGAAATAGAGCAGAAAGAGAAACCAAGGAGGGTATCGTGAAAATGGAAGAAAAAAACGGGAAAATTATCGGATTGAAATTATTGTGTGAAACAGATTTTGTTGCAAAAAACGAAAATTTCTGAGCATTATTCGATTCCGTAGCAGAAAAAATAGCACAAAGTGATAAGGAAGTTGCAGGATTGGATGATTTGGATGCTACATTAAGAGAAACAGTAGAAAATGAAGTGAAGGAGTTCATGGGAAAAACAGGAGAAAATATGAATATTTGAGATGTGTTGGTAACCAAAGAAAAAGCATTTGTATACAATCATCCAGGAAATAAAGTAGCTACTTTGATTTTTTTCGAAGGGGGAAATGATGATGTAGCAAAAGAACTTGCTTTGCAAGTAACTGCTATGAATCCTACCTATGTATCATTTGAGGAGGTTGATCAAGTGGAGATAGCTAAGATGAAAGAGGAGTTTGGTGCAGAGCTCAAAGCTGCAGGAAAGCCTGAAGCGATGATAAAACAGATAGTTGATGGGAAAATAAAAAAATCCTTGGCTGATGTCGTATTGTTAGAACAGGAATATATCAGAGATGGAGCGAAAAAAATAAAAGAATTGCTTCCTGCTGATATGAAAGTGACAAAATTTGTTAGAATGGCAATCTGATCATAAAAAAATAATTATAGATGAGAAATTAGGAATGATAAATGGTGTTGTATTCACTAAAATGAACTATTGTATTATTACTATAGTCAATAATAAAACAAAATCTTACATCTACCATTTATCATATAAAATTTAATGAGTATTTTTTAATCTCTTAGGTATAAAAGTATGCAAAAGTATGATGTCGTATTGTTGGTTGACGCGTCGTTGTCAGAAAGCGTTCGCAAGGAAACTCTTGCTGAGTTTGAAAATATGATCAAAAAGACGATTGTCCAAAAAGATGATGTAGGACTTCAACAATTGATGTATAATCTATGAAGTAAAGCTTGAAATGATAAGGCATATGTGTATTCTTATTACATTGAGGCAGAAACTGAAGATTTGGAAGGTATCAAAAAACATCTTTTGTATAACAAAGAGGTTAAGAGATACTGTATTTTCAAGATGGACAAGAATGAAGAGTTTCTTACTTTTGCGAAGGTCAATGATGAGCTCAATGCAATTATAGAATCACGAGATCCTAAGAAACTTTGACAAAAGGTGAATTTTTTTGCTGATACCAAGAACGAAAAATATATTAATCGAAAGGGAGTAGCTATGCTCAAAAAATATATCACGAGATTTGGTAATATTAAACCAAGAGCATATACCAAAAATTCCGTATCGATACAAAAGAAGTTAAAGAAGGCAATATTGAGAACAAGAGAATTAGGATTTATCGCATATAAGAAATAGGTTGGCTTAAAGCTTAAGGCTTGAGGCACGATATAAGTAAATTTACTATATCATGTATCTAGCATTTGGCATCTATTATCAAGTAAAAAATTTAACATTTAACATTACAAAAGGATGGCAAGTAAACTAAGAAGAGTGAGAAAATATTCTCGAAGGAAGAGAATAGGAAAGCATGGATTCAGAGAAAGAATGCAAACAGCGTCATGAAGAGCATTATTGAGTAGAAGAAGAAGAAAAGGAAGGAAACAATTAGCTGTTCAAAGATCGTAAACTACGGTTTTTGAATTTTTTTGTTTTTGGAGAAGGTGAAAACCAGAGAATAAGACAGAATACTATCTATTGTTTATTTTCTTATCACATATATACGTATGGCTGCAAAAAAACTTTCCCAAGGGAAAAAACAAACAAAATCTATAAAAAAGACATCAGTAAAAAAAACGAAAGTTACGCCAAAAATAACAAAGGCGCCAAAAAAAACCCAAACAAAGGCTTCTGTCAAAAAGTCTCCGTCAATAGTATCACATCAGGTAGTGAAAAATGTTAGGACACATACAACTATCAAGATTCCAGAGATATTCAAAGATTTCTATAGGGAAGGAAATAGGATATTTTTGCGTAATCCAAGAAAATTCGCTGGATTTCCTGACCTGCTTGATTTACAAAAAAGAGGATATAATGATTTTATCAAAAAATATATCAATAAACTTTTCGATACGATCAATCCTGTATGGGATATCGCTGGAGAGAAGATGTATGTAGAAATTGATGATGTAAAAATTTTGGATCCTATCGATGATGTAAAAATCTGCAAAAAAAAGGAATTGACCTATGGAGGTATCATTACTGGTAAAGTGAAATTGAATGAGGTTCGTGATGATGGAAAAAAGAAAACAGAGAAAACCTTATTTAGTAAACGTGCAAATATCGGTATTTTGCCATTGATGACACCGTCAGCTTCATATATTATCAATGGAGTAGAAAGGGTTATTATATCACAGATTATTAGATCATACGGTATATTTTTTGCGAAAAAAGATTTCAGATATTCATTCAAGGTGATTCCTGAAAACGGACCACGATTGGAAGTACAGGTAGAAAAATCAGGAGTAGTAGTAGCGAGAATGAACAAATCTAGGAAATTTCCTATCACGACATTATTGAGAATATTTGGTTTGGAAACTGACGAAAGCATTAGAGAAGTTTTCAAAGATACCTTTGATGAAGAGGATTTTAATTATCTTGAACAAACACTCAAAAAAGATAATACGACTGACGCTTTATCTGCTGCTGAATTCGTATACAACAAAATTAGACCAGGAGAATTGATTGATCCGGAAAGTGCATTAAATTATCTCAAAAGCCAATTTCTTTCTACAGAAAGGATTTTTATGGGAAGAATTGCAAGAAGAAAGCTTAATGCAAAATTGGATATCAAGAAACCGCTTGATGGTGATATCGCAAATATTTTTGATGGCGAAGATCTTGTAGGTGCATTGAACTATCTCTTTAATATATCAAATTTCAAAAAAGGATATTATACTGATGATTCTGATCATCTTTCCAATAAACGTATCAGATCTATGGGAGAGATTCTTTTCGCGCATTTACAGCCAGTCATGAGGAAGTTTGTGAAGAGTATCAAAGGAAAACTTTCTATTTTAAATTTAGAAAGTCCACTGAAAATTACTGACTTGGTAAATTTCAAAATTATAGACAATGCGATCAAAAGCTTTTTTGCAACATCGCAATTATCTCAATTTTTGGATCAGATTAATCCATTATCAGAAATAGAACACAAAAGAAGAATTACTGCACTCGGACCTGGGGGACTCAAAAGAGAAACCGCAAAGTTTGAAGTACGTGATGTTCATCCTTCACACTATGGAAGAATATGTCCTATCGAAACGCCGGAAGGTCAGAATATTGGATTAGTTATTTATCAATCATTATATTCTCGTGTCAATGATGAAGGGTTTTTGGAAACGCCTGCGCTCAAAATTCATCGTGAAGTACCAGCAAAAAAAGAATTATTGGTCAATAGGATTGCTCATCGTGATATTCATGCATTAGATGCGAAAGGAAAAGAATTGAAAACTATTATCGTCAAAGAAGATCAATATATCGATGAAAAAGCAGCCAAAGAGATAGAGAAAGTGTATGGAAAATTATGAAGCATCATAACAGTGAAGCCATTTTTTACTAATGATGTAGAATATATTTCTCCTGAATCTGACGAAAAATGTTGTATTGCTGATGCGACAACACCTATCGATGTGTACAACAATGTCACGGAAGTTCGTGTAGCAGCAAGACAATTTACTGAGATGGGAATGTTTCATGCAGGAGATATTACTCATATCGATGTCAATCCATCACAGATATTTTCTCCAAATACGTCTTTGATCCCATTTGTTGATCATAATGATGCGGTGCGTGCTTCTATTGCGACAAACCAACAGAGACAAGCGTTGCCGTTATTGAAAAATGATGCACCATTGGTAGGAACAGGATTGGAGAGAGATATTGTACAGATGACTCATGCAGTGCTCAAAGCTGAAGGCGAAGGTGAAGTTGTTTATGTTGATGGGAAAAGAGTAAAAATCAAATATAAAACAGGTATCAAAGAATATCCGCTAGTAGTATTTGCAAGATCAAATAGTAAATCATGTATGACTCAGTTACCTAGAGTGTCTTTGGGACAAAAAATCAAAAAAGGTGATTTGATCGCAGAAGGTCCATGTTCTGTTGATGGAGAGATGGCACTTGGAAAGAATCTGAGAATCGCATTTATGTCATGGAAAGGATATAACTATGAAGATGCAATCGTTATTTCTCAAAGATTAGTAAAAGATGATGAATTATCATCAATAAATATAGATGAATATGAAATCGAAGTTGCAGATACAAAACTCGGACCTGAAGAGACAACCAATGATATTCCAGGAGTATCTATGATTAAACTCAAAAATTTGGATGAAGATGGAGTAATCAGGATTGGATCTATTGTAAAATGAGGAGATATTCTTATCGGAAAAATTACTCCAAAATCAGAAGGTGAACTTACTCCTGAAGAGAAGCTTATACAAGCTATTTTCTGAGATAAATCAAAAAATGTAAAAGATACGTCATTGTATGTTCCATCAGGAAGTAATGAAGGAAAAGTTATTGATGTCGTAATTCTTGATGCAAAAAAAGGAGATAATTTGATGGCAGGAGTTAGAAAAAAAATCAAAGTCTATGTCGCAAGTACAAGAAAAATTGAAGTTTGAGATAAACTTGCCGGAAAACATGGAAACAAAGGTATTATATCAATAGTTGTTCCAGAAGAGGATATGCCGTTTACGGAAGATGGAAAACCAGTGGATATATGTTTGAATCCACTTGGAGTTATTTCCCGTATGAACATGGGACAGTTGTTTGAATCGCAATTGGGATTTATCGCAAAATATTTTGGTGTTAGTTTTGCTGTACCTACGTTCTCAAAATTCTCATCTGAGGATTTAACTGAATTTACCAAAATGTGCGGATTGGATGATTTAAAATTCAATGTGTACAACGGAGCCAATGGAGTGAAGTATGATCAAAAAGTAACAGTAGGATATATGCATATTCTCAAACTTGTGCACATGGTCGAAGATAAAATTCATGCGAGATCAGTAGGACCATATTCATTGATTACGCAGCAGCCACTTGGAGGAAAATCAAGACAAGGAGGACAAAGATTTGGAGAGATGGAAGTACGGGCACTTGAAGCATATTCTGCAGTGTATACACTTCAGGAAATGTTGACGGTAAAATCTGATGATGTTATTGGAAGAAATAAACTTTATGAATCCATTATCAAAGGACAAAAACCAAAAATTGGTGGATTACCAGAATCATTCAATCTTCTTACATATCTTTTCAAAGGTTTGTGTCAAAATATAGAACCATTGACGATAGAAGAATTGGAAATCGTTCAAGAAGATAGAATCAAAAAAATAGTGGATCTCTGACTTTCTGGTGTTATGAAAAGTACCGTCGGAGGAGATAATGAAGAAACAGCAATCGAGGAATGAGATATAGGTAATGAAAAAGAGGAAATCATCGATAATGTTATTCAAGAAATGGAAGATTTCGGAGAACTAGAATAACAATTAATAAATAACAGTGAGCAACTAACAATTAGTGAAGAATATAAAGAACTCCATTATTGTTAGTTGTTGGTTACAAATTGTTAGTTGAATATAAGTCGTTTATTTTCTTACTAGCGTATGAGCATGAATAAAACAAAATTTGAAGGGTTGGTCGTAAGGCTTGCTGCTATGGAAGATATTGAAAGATGGTCTCATGGAGTAGTAGATAATCCTGATACGGTAAATTATAGGACAGGAAAGCCTAAACAAGGTGGTCTTTTTTGTGAATCTATTTTTTGACCAGTCAAGAATTATGAATGTAGTTGTGGAAAATATAAATGAGTGAGATATAAGGGTATTGTTTGTGAAAGATGTGGTGTAGAAGTTACTAGTTCTAGAGTGAGAAGATCTAGGATGGGGCATATTGAATTAGCAGTACCTATATTACATGCATGGTACAAATCAAGTCCATCCGGAGGAGTAAATCAGTTGCTCGGTATTTCAGCGAATGAAATAGACAAAATTCTTAGTTTTGTAAAATATATCTTAGTCCAAAAAGTAGACAAGGATTTTGCGAAAAAAATAAACGCTGCTATCAAAGAAGATTTTGATAAAAAAATGAAAGAATTAGATGATTTGTACAAAGAAGAAATAGCGAAAGAAAAAGAGAATCCAAAGAAATTGAAAGAGCTTGAAAAATTATTTAATGATAACAAAGAATCTCTTGATAAAGAATTTAATAGAATCAAATCAATTATTTCTGATTTGGATGTGGGATCGACTATTTTCGAGAACGATTTTAGAAATATCTTCTCAAGATTCTCTGATTTCGTTATATTCCAATCATGACCAGAAGGTATTTTGAAAATGCTACAAAATATTAATGTAGAAAAAGATATCAAAAAAACTATTCAGATATACAAAGAAACTAAATCAGCAGAACAGAAAAAGAAATTGATAGCATTGATTAAGTTATTAATTAATCTTCATGTTTCTGATGTGAAACCAGAGAATATGGTAATTAGAAAATTGCCGGTCATACCACCTGATTTGAGGCCAGTTGTACAGCTTGAAGGAGGAAAGTTTGCATCATCGGACGTTAATCTATTCTATAGACGTGTACTGATGAGAAATATTAGATTAAAAAAAATGATCCAGGTAGGAATGCCTGATGTCGTCAAAAAAAATGAGATCAGATTGTTACAAGAATCAGTGAACAATTTGCTTGTAGGAGAAAAAGCTGGTGCAGCAGGAGGTAGTGGAGCAGGGATCAAGGTTTTCAAATCCTTGTCCGATATGCTTTCAGGAAAAGAAGGTATTTTCAGAAAAAATTTGCTTGGAAAGAGAGTGGATTATTCAGGAAGGTCTATTATTACGGTCGGTCCTGAACTTAAACTTGATGAGTGTGGATTGCCGATTTATATTGCAGTCAAGATGTTTACGCCATTTATTATTGGAAAACTTATCGAGAAAAAAATCGTATATACGCCTAAACAAGCTGAAAAGCTTATCAAAGAAGAATCACCATTAGCATTGAAATTCCTCGAAGAAGTAATTAAGGATAAACGGGTATTACTCAATCGTGCTCCGACATTACATAGATTATCTATCGAAGCATTCAAGATTAAACTGATGCCAGGAAAGACGATTAGAATCCATCCGCTCGTGTGTCCTTCATTCAATGCCGATTTTGATGGAGATCAGATGGCGGTCCATTTGCCAATTTCTGACGAGGCACAAAAAGAAGCAAGAGAGCTTATCGCTGCCGACAAAAATATTTTGAAGCCGGGATCAGGAGATCCGACTATCGCACATTCTCAGGATATGGTATTGGGAGTATATTATCTTACAGATTTTTATGATCCAAGAACTCCAGAACATACAACCGAAGAAGAGTGGAAAAGTAAACCATCGATGGGTATTTTTTCTGATATAGAACGTGTATTGGAAACATATGCAAACGGTGATATTATAGTAAAAGATAAAATTATTTTGAATTATAAGGGAGGACCTATCGAAACAACAGTGGGAAGGGTTATTTTCAATTCTATTTTGCCAGAAAAAGTGAGATTTATCAACGCTAAGGTGAAAAATAAGGATTTGAAAAAACTCTTGTCCAGAATTTTCGATGAATATGATATGCAGACAACCGTTCATGTTGCTGATGATATCAAAGATCTTGGTTTTAAATATGCTACTATCGGAGCAACCTCAGTAAATATTTTGGATATGAAGGTACCGAAAGAAAAAGAGGATGAACTTAAAATAGGAGACAAAAAGTCAAATGAAGTCTATAAATATTATTTCAAATGATTTTTTTCTGATGATGAAAAGCATAGATTTATTATCAAGATTTGGACTGATGTCAAGAAAAGGATTGAAGATAGTCTAAAATCTATTACTGGACCAGGTCAAGATCTCTATACAATGGTAGATTCCGGAGCAAGATGATCTCAAACACATATGACACAGATTGCAGGTATGAAGTGACTTGTTGTCAATCCACAAGGAGAAATTATTGAACTTCCTATTAAAAATTCGTTTGTTGAGTGATTGAGACCTATCGAATATTTTATCTCTGCGCATGCAGGAAGGAAGGGGAAAGCGGATACAGCATTGAGGACAGCAGAATCAGGATATCTTACAAGAAAACTCTGTGATGCTTCTCAGGAAGTGATTATCAGAGAAAATGATTGTGGAACAGAAGAATATGTTACGTATTCAAAACAGGAATCTGAACTCAGAGGAGATAATTTCTTTGGATTAATTGCGGGAAGAGTGCTTGCAGAAGATGTTTTGGATAAGAAAAAGAATGTCATTTTAACCAAAGGCGATCTTTTGGATAAAGAGAATATTCAATTATTGGAAAATATGGAATTAGAAGAGGTAAAAGTAAGAACACCATTGGTATGTAATAGTGTTAGTGGTATCTGTCAAAAATGTTATGGAACGGATCTTTCTACGAGAAGGATAGTCGATGTTGGTGTACCTGTAGGAATTATTGCTGCACAATCTATCGGAGAACCATCTACACAGCTTACTTTGGATACATTCCATGAATGAGGAGTTGCGAAATGAGGAGAACAAACACAAGGTATCGATAGGGTCAAACAATTATTTGAAGTAAGAGATCCAAAGACACCTGCGATTATCGCACCGTTTGATGGTAAGGTAGCGTTTTATGAAGCAAACAAGATAAAATATGTTAAAGTAGTTTCTGAATATCAAAAGAAAACCTATCTTCTCAAGCCAGGATACAAGGTAGAAGTAAAAAAAGGCAGTATAGTAAAAAAATGAGGAAATTTTGCTTCCAAAGGAAAAAGTAAGCTCAAAGTCAAGGAAGAAGGTAAAATATTGGATGTAAAGGCTGATCATATCATACTTGGTGTCCAAGAAGAATATGTCAAATCCATTACAGGACTTAATGCTATAAAAAAAGATGGAGAAGAAGTATTCAAAGGAGAAATTTTGACAACGGGAGCGTTGTCTGTCAAGGAATATAAAGATATTGTAGGTGATCTTGAAGCACAAAAATATATTATTCGTGAAATCAAAAAAGTATATGGATCACAAGGACAGGATTTGAATGATAAACATATCGAAGTAGTCGTGAAACAATTATTTTCAAAAGTCTTTATCGAGGATTCAGGAAATAGTAGTTTCATACCAGGAACTCATGTAAAATATGAAGAATTTATCAAAGTGAATGATGGATTGGTAGAACAAGGAAAGAAACCAGCCAAAGGAAAGAGATTAGCACTCGGATTGACAAATATTGCGAAAGAGACTGATTCTTGGCTTTCTGCAGCTTCTTTCCAGGAAACAATCAGAGTGATGGTTGCTTCATCGCTCAAATGAGCTATAGATCAATTATCAGATCTCAAATCAAATGTAATTATCGGAAGGCTCTTACCAGTCGGTGAGATATACAGAAAAGAACATGGAATTGATATTCAAGAATAAGCTTATTTGTCAAATAAAGCTTGAAAAAGACAAAGGAATCATTACAAAGCTATGCACATTCATTAATTATCCAATTACGAATTTCGAATTACGAATTAAAATAAAAAAAATACGGAATCCGCAATTCGCAATCAATGAATTGAAAATTTTATTTATGATAAAATTATAAAGTAATGGCACACAAAAAAGCCGGTGGATCGGCAAAAAATTTAAGGGATTCAAATCCAAAATATCGTGGAGTGAAAGTATTTGGCGGACAAAAAGCCACTGCAGGAAATATTATTATTAGACAAAAAGGATCCAAATATGAATGCGGAAAAAATACTTATGAAGGGAAAGATTTTTCTGTTCATGCAAAAATTGATGGAACCGTTACGTTTAGCAAAAAGAAAGTAGCAAGATTTGACGGAAGAAAATATCTCAAGACTGTTGTAGATGTAAAATAATTAGATTAAACGACTAAATGTTTAAACGCTTTATCGATATGTCGTTTCATTGTTTTATCACTGTATCGTTTTATTGTTTCATCGTTACATAATGACAATTGGACCAAAAAAGAAAATATCTCAAGCCAAAGGACGTCAGAGGCATTCTACCCGAGAAAGGTTGAATATGAAGAGAATGACTAATGCATTCAAAATCGCAACTTGTAAAAACTGTGGAGCTAAAAAGCTTACTCACAGAGTTTGTCCGGTTTGTGGATATTACAAAGGAAAACAAGTATTGACCATCAAGAGCAAAAGCAAAGACAAAGTCGTAGACGCGTAAACTAATTCAGAATTCAGAATGCAAAATTCAGAATAAGGCTTTAAGCTTCAAACTTGTGGCTTTATGCTAGAAGAAGATCTTTAGTTTCTTCAGCCTACATATGAATATCAAACAGAGAATCAATGCGAGAAAAATAGTCTTATCCTATTTGTATCAGCATTGTTTTTTTGTT
>CAZBQE010000025.1:0-13052 GCA_964494005.1 uncultured Candidatus Peribacteria bacterium
CTTGTGCAAAGTATAAACTATTTACAGTGAATATCAAAAAAATAAATTCATAAAAATATAATCAGTTTAGAACTATATTTCAAACAAATATAGTTTTTATTTTTCACAAAAAGTCAGATATACAAAAATACCTAAAATCACAAAAATCACAATTTTTGGTCCAAATCCCCTAAATTTCACCTCAAACGACAAAAAAGCAAGTAAAACGCAGTTTTTTTGGATAATTGAGAAGTATCGAACATCGATATAAGCATCATTTCTCATATTGAGCTGAACTAAGTGCCACCCAGGATCCCAAAATCACTAATTTTTTTAAGGAATTTTGGCTTCAGAAAGCCAAAAAAACAGGGGAGCACTCCTCTATCAAAAACAAAAAAAACTCAGACACTTCATATTGATTCTTTTACAGAAATATATATAAGAAAATTCTCTCAACAAAGAGAGAATAAACAAAAAAAAATTATTAATTTATGCAAAAAGACCAAAACAATCAAGACTTCATCAATGGCTATTTCATAGCCTTCGCAGATGAAGCAAAAGAATTAAGAGAAAAAAAAGAAATGAAAACTGGAAGATTGGGCGTTTTCTACAAAAAAAATGAGCTTTTAGAAGAGCTCGAAAAACACCCAATTAGACAAAAAGAAGCCTCAATTATTAAAGTTTCTGTCCCCAAAGAGGCTATCTTCGGCAAAAAAAAGGGGAAATTTGGATTCCACAATGGAAAAGACATACGTATCGTATGTTTAGAAAAATATGAAATTCAAAAAATGGCTGTCGCCTAGCCTAAAAATTAAGCATGTTAAGAGAGCTGATTGTCTGCTCTCTTTTTTTTATTTTATTTTTTTTAATTAAAAAAAACTACCTGACAAATAATCAGGTAGCCGTCTACTTAGAGACGGCCGTGCCTATTACCTATTAGGCGTACAAAACCAGTAAAGTAGTCCTCTACTCGCTGTGTATGCCCAATAAAATTCAAAAGCCGTCTCCAAGATTGATGCAAGCCGTTCGCTTTGGTAAGCTACTTATACTTGCGACAAATCGCTAGATACTAGGATTTGTAGTTTGAAAGATCACAAAGCCCAACTGGCGTAACTCATTTTTGTTTGTAGGATATTTTTTGTTTACAGCTAGTTTTTATAGTTATATACAAACAAAACAAAGCAATTATCACAAAATCATATAACCTTTTATTAGCACATAATCAGACAAAATAATAAATTTATATTGTCATTTTAAGATAATTGATACATAATCACAATACAAAAAAAGGCCAAGACCAAAGTCCCGACCTTATGTTTTACAATATCTACTACTATTATTCTACAACAACTTCTATACTATCATCAGAAACCATTTCTACATCAGGTGTTTCTGTAGTAGTTGTATTAAAATCTACCGTTGGAACCACTTCTGCTCATTCATCCGCTTCAAATTGCTGCGCTTGTTCGAATCAAAAAATGCTTGCTACAATATTAGCAGGAAATCTACGAATATATACATTAAGTGCTTTGACAGTTTCATTAAAGGTTTTTCTTTCAACAGTAATCCTGTTTTCTGTCCCTTCAAGCTGAGTCATAAGATCCTGAAATGCTTGAATGGATTGTAAAGTAGGATAACTTTCCACTACAGCAAGTAATCTAGATAAAGCAGATGATACCTCCCCTTGAGCTTGTTGAAATTGAGCAAAAGATGCTGCATCATTTACATCAACGGTAACTTTGGTAGCATTAGCTCTCGCTTCAACTACAGCAGTCAATACATTCTGTTCTTGAGCGGCAGCTCCTTTGACCGTATTAACCAAATTAGGAATCAAATCCATCCTTCTCTGGTATACATTTTCAACTTGGGACCACGCCGTTTTGACAGATTCATCCAATTGGACTATTGTATTGTATTTACCGATTACAAAAAGAACGATAACAACAACAATAGCCAAAACAATCAATCGAGTTTTTTTCATAAAAATTGTTTTTTACAAAGTAAAATTATTTATTTTGGTACATATCTCCAAGAGATAGGTATGTACATCTTGAATAAATACAGGAACCTGACGCTCCTCCATTTGATCATCGATAAGATAATAAAATTTCTGACTATTACAAGACCAAGCAACATCAAACAAAGAAAGTAATTCTTTCATATTTTCTGGAATAACAAGATCAGGATTTTTCAATAATAAAGATCCCTCCCAAATTATTTGCATACCAACCAAAAGATTATGCAAAAAATATTTTCCCTTTTCCTGTGAAAGATATTCCTCCCTCAATTGCACCAATTTATTACGAATATCTAATTCCAACGACGATCTAAGATCAGAAAGTATATATGTTTGTTTTCATAAAATATCTTTTCCATAAAAAAGTTGAGCATGATTTTTGATATGTAAAAGTTTTAGACAAAAGACATCACTTCCTTCATATATGTCATCTTCTGTCAATATTATAAATTGTTCACGAACAAAGAAATGCCTTATCGAATCAAGAAAAACAAAATCCAACTTTGAAACAACAAAGACAGGTATCTGCTTTCACCCCCTTTCATATATATAAATAGACATCAATCAATCTTTCAATATTCTAACAACCTCTTGAAGCTTTTTTATAGTCATAATATATGAGTAAAAAATAAATAAACAAGAATTAAAAATTTAAAACGAAACTAAAATAGAATATACAATGATTATCGTCCTCCTGAAGATCATCCTCCACCGAAACCTCCTCATCAAAATCCACCAAAACCTCATCATCATCCCCAAGAAGACCCAGAAGATCATCCAAATCGTATACCATTTTTTCACGCTCCTGAACCATATCATCAAAGAGCCATCAATACAGAGAAAAGAAGAAAAAGATAAGAAATAACCGCTGCAGCAATAATACTCGATATCATCCAACTAATAAACAAAGAAAATACCAATCATACACCTGCATATATCCATCGACCATATTTTTTCATCTTCCTTTTTGTCCCGTTCGCTTTGGGAACAGTAATTCGACGACCAAAAGATATAACCATAAAAATAATTATAAAAAATACAACACTCGCCATATCATCATCCTGAAAATCATCAGATCAAGACTGATTATACGTTTCTACAAGAGTAGGATCCTGGACTATATATCATTGAACATCAGCAAGCATTTCAACAACACCCTGATAATAATTCCCTTCCCTAAAATTCGAAGGAAAACGTGCTTCTCCTATCCTTTTGGTAACTAAATCAGGTAATGTTCATTCTAATCCATATCCAACCTGAATAGATCGTTTTCTATCATCGATAGCTATCAAAAGAACAACTCAATTATTCTGACCTTCTTTTCCGACTCATCGAGTATTGCCTACATCGACTGCTGCGAGATTGATATCATCATCCACCATCGGAACAACCAAAACAGCTATTTCAATACTTGTAGTTTTCTCTATCTCCTCTATTTTGGCATTCAAATCAGCTTTTTCTGTTTCAGAAAAAATACCTACTGTATCAGTAATATATCACTCATAGCTTGGGACATCGAATCCAAAAGCCATTCAGAACAAACATACAAATATCAAACTTCTAAAAATAAACTTTATCATATAAGACGAACAATGTAAAATCTAATACATTATTTTTCCTGTTTATTATCTACTGAATCATTTTTATTAGGATAGCAGCACAAAATATTGTCTAAGTATTGAATACCACAAAAGTAATCACAGATAGAAACATTTTTCACTGCACATTTATGGTTATTTGTACTGTCAGCTTGATTCCAAGGACATTTGGCTTGTTTCCATGAAGTCTGATCTGCTGATGTAAGATCGATATCCATATTTGCACCATCGAGAACTTTGACTTCCATCATTCAAAATTCAAAATTTAAAATAGAATTCCGCTACAAACGGTTTAGAATGTTCCATCTGATTTGGTCTTCAATTCACTAAATTTCATAATCTCTTTCTCAAAGTACAATTCTGATTCACCAATCGGACCATTCCTATTTTTTCTCAGACAAATATCAGTCAATCATTTCTTATCGGTATCAGGATCATAATAGTCTTCTCTATGTAACATAATTACAGAATCCGCATCCTGCTCTATCGCTCCAGATTCTCTCAAATCAGAAAGTTGCGGTTTCTTATCTACTCTTTTCTCCACTTCACGAGAAAGTTGCGACAATGCCATAATAGGAATTTCCAATTCTCTCGCAAGCTCTTTTAATCACCTTGATATCTCAGAAATTTCTTGAACCCTATTTCCCATATATCAAGAATTTGATCCACTCATCAATTGAAGATAATCGATAATTACCAAATCGAGTTGTTGTTTTTCTATTTTCAATCTCCTGATCTTTGATTTCAATTCAGGAATAGTAGTAGATCATTTATCATCAATAAATATTTTAGTCTCGGAAAGATTTTCCATAGCCTCACCCATAATAGTAAAATCTTCAGTATCCAACTGCCCTTTCCCAATTTTTCGCATAGGAATTCAAGAAACCATAGACAATATTCTATCTGCTATCTGTTCAGAACTCATTTCTAATGAAAACAAAGCAACACTTTTTTTTTGATCAACAGCCATATTTTTAAGTATATTCAAAGCAAAAGCTGTCTTACCCATACTCGGACGAGCAGCAAGAATAATAAGTTCTGCAGGTTTAAATCCACCCAACTGATCATCCAACTTCACATAACCTGAAAATACTTTTTTTTCATGTGCTTTTTCTGGATTATCAACAATTTCCATATACTCCTCTACTCTTTTGTTCAAAATCTCTCAGATCGCATGTGCTTTTTCAGAAACATTATTTTGAGTAAGATCAAATATCCTTTTTTCGATATCTTCTAAAATCATCAAAGTATCCTTTTGTTGATATACATCCCCAACAATTTTCTGTGAGGTTTTGAGAATGTTTCTTAGTATAGATTTTTCTTTGACAATCTTCATATATTCAGGACATGACGAGGTACTCAAAAGAAAACTCGAAAGCTCATAAAGATAATCATTACCGCCTATTGTATCCAAAACATCGTTTTTTTGTAATTGATCAGCAAGTGTCACTACATCAATAGTTTTGCGAGCTCATCGAAGCACTTTCATACCTTGATAGATATAAAAATGCTCTTTATGATAAAAATCTTCAGGAATAAGCCCCAAACCATCATAATAATACATCAATTCATTATCCATCAATACCCCACCAAGCACACCCTTTTCAGCATCAATATTGTGTGGAGGTAATTTGATATCTTCCAAGCTCACCATTACTGTTTTTATGCAAAATAAAAAACTCTCGTGAAATGAATGTACAAAATCAGAAAAGATATGCAAGTGATTTTTTAGAAAATATAGGTGAGAACTGTATTTTTAACAATATTTCAACAAGATTCTGACACTAATCAAAAAGTTTCCCGTTTTTCAAAAACTTTTCATTCGCTTCAAGCCATCCTTGTAAACTTCATGTATCCAAATACGGACGAAGTTGAACAGCAAAAAACGATATATCCAAAAGCATTGCTTTGATGGCATCAGGCAGATTCAATTCTCCTGATCTATTATCCAATCCGATATGTTGTAATGTAGTGAAAATAGCTTTCGGTAATATCGCCGCACCATTTCGAATGAGACGAGAAGGAGCATCCTCAATATTTGGTTTTTCCACAAAATCAACCACTCTATCGTTATTAAGTTTCACAACACCATATTTATATACTTCCTCTTTTGGAACTTCATGTACAGCTATAATAGGAGATTTCTTTTCTTCAAATTTCTTTATCATTTCAACAAACGTCTCCGGCGGATAAATAGTATCAGCAAAAATCACCATAAAATATTCATCAGCAATCAAATGCTCTGTTTTCAAAATTGCATGTCCAGTACCAAGCATCTCTAATTGTTTTACAAAAGTGTAGGTAGCCATTTCTTTTGGTTTATTCATTAACGCCAAAAGATCGGTCTTCCCTTTTTTCTGTAAAATATCCTCTAATTCATAATTCTTATCAAAATAATCTTCCAAAGCTTTTTTCTGCTGAGAAGTAATCATAATAATATCAGTAATTCCCGCATCTACAAGACCCTCTACAGTATACTGAATAATAGGTTTATCACCTACGGGCAACATTTCCTTGGGAATAGTTTTAGTGACAGGTAACATTCTCGTCCCAAATCATGCAGCAACAATAACAGCTTTCATATATTATAAAAAATTATAAAAAGAGCAGATAACAGATTCCAAATAGTAAAACATTTGTAACCTACAACTGATAATTAGTAATTAGATTAATGTAATTATTTTTTCAAAAATTCATAGGCAAACTGAAATCATTTCTCTATCAGATCGATATCAAAATTCTCATTCACCCCATACACATTACAATCTTGATTAACAAGAGGAACAAGTACAGGTTTGATTCACAAAACCCTATCCAAGATATCTACCATAGGAAGTCATCATCAAGAATATTTATAAAAAACCGATTGACCAAATATTTGTTGCAAAACACTTTCCGCTTTTTTGACATAAAAATTATTGATGTCTATCTTAACCGGCTCATACATAGCAGACACATTAAGTTCATAATCAACATACTGCGGCAACGTTATTTGCAACCATTGATCAAAAGCACTCAATACTTTCCTTGATGTCTGATTTTTAACAATTCTAAAATTGATATGTGCAGAAGCTGAATTAGGAACAGCATTTTTGAATCCATCACTTGTATATCCACCAGATATTCACGTCACCTGTATCGTCGGTTTGAGTCAAATCTGAGTAAGTAAATCCATCTCTTTATCTTTGAAAATCGTACCCAATCAAAAATCTGTCATCATTTTGTGTTCATCAGTCTTGATCCTTTTATTTTTTACTAGCACCTGAGGATCTATGTCTTCCACATCATAATAAAAATACGGAATAGTAATCTTATTGTTCATATCATAAAGTTTCCCAAAAATTTTATTCATCTCATGAATAGCATTAGGTACAACGCCACCATACAATCAAGAATGGAGATCTGTTGTAGCAGTACGTATCTTTAATTGTACATTCACTCATCATCTATATCACGCATCGATACATGGCATATCACCAATAATATATGAATCAGAAATCAAACAAAAATCAGAAAGGAGATCTTGTCTATAATCAGTCAGAAATTGTTCTATATATTGAGATCAGGTTTCCTCATTCCCCTCAAGCAATACCGTCACATTATATCACATTTTTTTGGAATGAATAAGATCAAATATCGTGAGTAAATGAATAAGAAATTGTCACTTATTATCAGCAACTCCCCTTCCATAAATTTTATCCTGTCAAATATATAAGGAGAACGGATCGTTTTTCCATCATTCCTCTGTTGCGGTCTGTACATCATAATGTCCATACAATAACATAGTCGGCAAAGATTTATCAACAAAAAATTTTCCCAAAACCAAAGGATTACCGTATCCATGGATAATTTCCGAAGTAAATTCGTTATCCTGCAACATCGTATTAAGATAAATAGCAATCTTTTCGATATCCGCCATATGATCGGATCAGATCGAAATACTTTTCATAGCAATTAATTCTTTGAGTATCTGATAGTACGAAGTAAGCATCTGCAAAAGAAAAAAACATAAAAAACTGAAATGCCTTTTATGTTTATGTTTTTATTTATCAAACTATTTGTTATTCGTAATCAATAATTATTATTCTACAACAAGTTCTTTTAATTTTTTCTTGGCTTTTTCGTTGGATGGTTCGTATTCAAGCACTCTAAAATAATATTTTTTTGCATTATCCATATCATTGACTTCCGTATACAAATCAGCTAACGTGAGCATATATGCGGAATTTGTAGGTCTAAGCTTTACAACCTTTTCCATCTCAACAATAGCATCATGTTTCCTATCAGTATTATATAATAATTCAACCATACTGATATAATATTTCGGATTATTTGGATTAATACTTATCGCCTTTTGAATCAATAATTCAGCGATATTGAAATCACCAGAAGTTAGATAAATTTCTCCAATCTGCCGAATAGCTTTGTGATCCTTTGAATCCATTTCTACAATCTTTTTTAAGATAGGCAAAGCTTTTTTATGATTGCTCATAGTAAAATACAAATCTGCCAATAATTTATTAAGATCCTTATCATCAGAATCAATAGCCAATCATTCAATAATTTTTTTTTCATATTCATCAAGCTTACCCTCTTTTCTAAGCCCAAGTGCATCATAAATAATCTTTTCAAGTAATTTTCTTTTTTTGACCATAATCGCTTTCCCTTCTTCATCATCAATAATCACTTCTGTTTCAGAATGTTTGGAAGAAGATGTCTTAGGTTTGATAATATCCTCTATAGTATTGAGAAATGCCTGTTCATCATGTTTCATATATTCGATTTTGTTGGTATCCACACGAGATTTCATACTAGAAAACTTCTTCTTATAAAGATAAGCCATATCTTGTTTAAATTTCACCAATGCATCAAAAGTATCTATTTTTCCCAACAAACGAGACAGTTTCCTAAATATCTTCTTAGAAAAGAAAAAAGAAATCAATCCTACCGGTAAAGTAATCAAGATAATAGTCAATAACATTCGCATCCATACAGACATCTTAAGCATCGTATTTCTATAAACAAATAAATGGTATGGGTCATACTAAATAATCAATTATGATATATTTTTATATAAAATAAAGTATTATTTTTTTGCTGATTTTTTTCCAAAAGATTTTTTGTTTTTATCAGGAAATGTTTCTCCAATAACCTGTACGGTAGATTCTTCAGGTTTACTTGGATTTTTAATTTTCTTGATCGTAGTATATGGTATTCTAACCGTTACTCCATCCTTTGTTCTAATCGTAACATCTCAGTTCATGATATTAAAAGAAGAGACAACACCACATACATCACATCATACATTTTCCACATATGATCCTTTCGGAGGAAATTTTTTGCTTTCCTCGATATACGTTTCCAATTCATAAATAAGAGAACATTTTAATTTTCCACATCTTCATTTTAATTTTTCAATATCTCTTCATTCAAGATTTTGAAGAACTATATTTTCTATTTCAACACTCGGTAACGGTCTCGTGCTTTTACAACAAAGATTGATTCCATTACATCAAATAATACAATCTGCACCAGGAGACATCTTGATCATATCCCTTGCACCCACTTGAAATAAAAAGATATTCTTTCCCAATTCCTGTCTAAATTCCTTAACAAACTCCGTAAAAATATACCTTTCCTCAGAATAGAAATAGAAATAAATTTGGTCAGCAAATATCTGATATCTCGCCGTCACAGGAATAGAATCAGGAAAATATTTTTTGAAAAGTTTTTTGAATAAAGGGAAAATATCAAGCGCCAATTTTTGCTGTTCTTCAAAGAATTCCTTTTCCTCTCCAAGAAGAACTTTTTGAAAATCACCTTGTCTATCCGTCATAATATCGTGTCATAGATAGATTCCAACAGTTTGTTGTTGTACTCCTTTTTGATCTTTGGCAAAATAAATAATCTTATCACCATGATGGATTTTCTTGATTTCTTCTTCACTCATTCATGTAATGAGAACATTTTTATTGGTATATCGATCCAATACATATACTTTTTTCGTCATTTATTACCTATACAAACATATAAAAAATTATTTTTTCACAGATATTTTTTTCGAAAATCATACAATCAACGATTCAAATTCTTCCTTGGTAAGATATTCTTTTTCAAGTAAAGTTTTTGCCATAAGTTCTATCAATCTCTTGTATTTGATAATGAGCTTTTTTGATTGATCATAACAACGAGTAACATATACTTTCACTTTTTCGTCGATAATCTGAGCTGTCTTTTCACTATACGTCTTGAATAAAGGATATTCATCCTGATTCTTGTCAACATAAGAAACCGGTCAGATATCTTTATCCATACCATATTTCACAATCATATTCATAACAATTTCCGTAGCTTTTTCAAAATCATTCGATGCTCATGTAGTAACATTATCAGCACCAAAGAAAACTTCTTCTGCAGCTCTTCATCACAACAAAGAAACGACCTCATCCAAAAATTTATTTTTGGAAACAAGATATTTATCCTCTTCAGGAGTTATCCATGTCATTCACAAAGCATGTCATCTACGAACAATAGAAATCTTTTCTACAGGATCAGCATAAGGCAAAACATGAGAAGTAATAGCATGCCCCAATTCATGGAAAGCGATAATTTTTTTCTCTTCTTCCTTGATGGATTTCACTTTTTTTTCAGGTCACATTAAGACTTTTTCCAAAGCATATTCAAAATCATTCACTTCCAAAACCGTTCTATTCTCTTTTGCTATCTTAAGTGAAGTTTCATTTACAATATTTTCAATATCAGCTCATACCAATCCACTTGTTCTTTTGGCAAGTGATTCGATATTTACTTTTTTATCAAGCTTTTTACCTTTGAGATAATACAAAAATATCTCTATTCTTTCTTCAAAGGTAGGTGCAGAAACATAGACTTTTCTATCGAATCTTCCTGCTCTAAGTAAAGCAGGATCAAGAGTATCTGGCCTATTAGTAGCAGCAACAACAATAACATTTGTCGTATTATCAAACCCATCCATTTCCGTAAGAATCTGATTTAATGTTTGTTCTTGTTCTTGATGTCCTCAGGTATGTCCTACTCCTCTTTTCTTTCCTATAGCATCGATTTCATCGATAAAAATGATAGCTCTACCAGCAGCTTTTGCTTTACCAAACAATTCTCTTACTTTTGCAGCTCACATACCAACAAGCATTTCCATAAATTCAGATCATGATGCAGAAAAAAACGGAACATTAGACTCACCAGCAACCGCTCTCGCAAGCAAAGTTTTCCCACTTCAAGGTTGACCATATAACAATACACCTTTAGGATGTCTTGCACCAACTTTATGATATTTCAGTGGGTTCTTGAGATAATCTACCATCTCGGAAAGTTCCATTTTAACTTCTTCCATACCCGCTACATCAGAAAACTTTGTCTTGATAGTTTTAGCATTATTCAGCTTTCCTGCTTTGATATTGAATGGGAAAGCTCCTCATCATTTTGGCATAGCAAACCTAAGCACCAAAATGAAAATAACAAAAAAGATAAGTAATGGTCAAATTTCCGTAAGTAAACGAGACCATCGTGTTTTTTCATTAAATTTTACATCTACTATCACAGTTCATGTCATAGAAATACCCAAATCACCTAAAGAAGTTCCCAAAGGTTTTTTGGTTTCATAGATATTTACATATTGCTCTACCAACATTTTTCTTATAGTCATAAACGAAATAGATTCTCCTGTTTCTAGATATTCATATCATTTCAAAGAAATCTCATCTTCCAAAATTACCTTAGTAAACGTACCATCATCATACTGTTTCAAAAAATCATTAAGTGAAATTTCCTCACTATTACGAACTACTTCCACGACATCACCTTTGAATGTTGCGGTTTTGTATATCTGGATAGCTCAAGAAACTAACAATATAGTAAAGAGTATAAACCGAAATCACTTTTTCATAGTACAAAAAAAATATCAAATAAAACATTACCAACTAAATATATAAAAACAAGGACGAAATTCAACTAAACCTTAGTCTTTAGTCGATAATAGATAGTAGATAGCCAATAAAATTCGTAATTCATAATTTAAGCAAGAACATCCCCCATTTTTTCCTCAAGATATTTCTTAAGACCTGGTAATCATTCAAGTTTGGGATACTTTTCTAATAATCGTTTAGCACCTTTCTGGATATCTTCCAAAAATTTCAAATCTGACAATATTTCAAGCGGAATATCACTTTCTCCAGACTGCATCGTACCAAGAATCTCCCCTGCCCCACGATTCTGAAGATCTAATTCCGCCAATTTAAATCAATCATTAGTATCTTCCATAGCTTTGAGTCTTTTTCCTATATCTCCGGATTTACTCTTGGTTTCAAGAAAACAATACGACTGAATATCGGATCTTCCTATTCTTCCTCTCAGCTGATGTAATTGAGACAAACCAAATCTTTCAGCATTTTTGATAATCATAATAGTGGCTTCAGGAATATCAACTCCCACCTCAATTACTGTAGTAGACACAAGTAGACAAAGATGTCATGATGTAAAATCCTGCATCACTTTATCCTTTTCTTTAGAACTCATCTTTCCATGAAGAAGACCAATTTTACCTTTCAATTCAGGAAATAATGATTTAGCTTCTTCAAACTCAACCCTAGCAGACTTCAATTCCTCCATTTTTTCAGATTCCTCTATCAATGGAGTAACGATAAATACCTTTTGTCCCTTATTGATATGATCAAGCATTCGTGGCTTCAATTTCACATATTCTTTTTCAGAAATAACTTTGGTAATTATCGGTTTTCTCCCTATAGGCATTTCATCAATAATACTAACATCAAATTCACCGAAAAATGCCAAAGCCATAGATCTTGGTATCGGCGTCGCACTCATCTGCAAAATATGCGGTGCTCAAAATTTTTTGAAAAACGCCCTTTGTCTTACTCAGAATTTATGCTGTTCATCGATAACAACAAATTGTAACTGTTTAAAAATAACATCTTCTTGGATAACCGCATGAGTTCCAATCAATGCATGAATATGTCCTGCAAGCAAATCTTGTTTAATTTTTTCTTTTTGACTTTTCGGTACAGATCACGTAAGTAATTCTACCCTAAGTCATAAAGGTAAAAGTAATTTTGCCAAGGTAGCATAATGCTGATTTGCTAAAACTTCCAAAGGAGCCAAAAAGACTGATTGCCCACCAAATTTCTTATGAGTATAATACGCCGAAGCTGCAGCGACTACTGTTTTACCGCTTCCTACATCTCATTGTAACAATCTCAACATCGGCTTCGTTTCATGAATATTTTCCGTAATATTTTTGATGACTTTCTTCTGCGCATTCGTTAATTCAAATGGTAATGTTGAAACAATATCTTTTATTATATTTCGCTCAATAACTTCGCCACCCGTCAGTGAATTATTTTGTTGGTAATCATTACGATTCATAAGAGAATAGAGCTGAATTCTGAGCAGTCTGTCAAAAAATA
>CAZBQE010000026.1:0-12931 GCA_964494005.1 uncultured Candidatus Peribacteria bacterium
ACTATTAACTATTAACTATCCACTATTAACTATTAACTATCCACTATTAACTAATATTAAAGCATTATAGCAAGAATTACGATCACCCCAAGCACCACATACAGAAGTATACGCTGCGAAAGTGGCAAATGGAAACCACCATAAATCAATTGTTGAGAACAAAAATCTTCAACAGCCGTCAATGTCGTATATGGAAGTCACAATGAAGTAGCAAAAATATCATTACGGATACTCGACACCGAAGCACCGCTATCATAATAACGCACACCATTACTATATCTGACAACATCCCCTTCACGAGAACCAATTCCCAACAATAAAGTAGAATCAGGCAATTTCACAGCGCTCAATTCACTATCAAAATCCGAAATCAAAATATAAGAAGTATCATCACTATCCATCATCACGCCACTCAAAACTGAAAAATCCTTGTCGCCATGTGGAAGCAAATTACTTGTTATTCAGCTCAAATACAACAAAAAAGTTCAGGTATCCAAAGTAGGAGGAATAATGTAATCTACTCAACCGTTGAAAATAATGAGTCCATACGAAAATCCAGGTTCAGAAAAAAGAATTGTTTGAATAATCTGTTTTGCTGCAACTAATCTAGAAATTTTCTCCTTTCCTGAAAATACATCGTCGACATTCATCGTCCTGCTAATATCCAATACAAAAACAAGCTTATGTTCAGGACCAATATCTGATCATCTTTGTACAAACACCAAAAATACCGCAAATCACAAAGCAATTACGAGCAAAAAAAGTTTCAAAAAAGAAATTTTTTTATAGTTCATGAAACAAAATATATAGAATCACAATACGTATACAAGAAAAACCTTAAGGGATAATAATACAACGCCAGACTCATGCTAGCCGAAAAGGATGCCATACAAAAATAAAGCAAATATACAATATGAGCCGAAATGGTACCCCAGAATTCTCTGGGTTTGAGGCGATTACCAAGTAAATCCTATCTCGAAGTATTTGACGAGGGCGGTTTGAGTCTGGCTTGAATTTTTTGGATACTTTTTTGATCAAGTAAAAAAGTAACCGAAGGAAATCCAGCGAAGTCGGAATCTCCACGGAGTAGTAAAAAATTAAGAAAGTATGCTATGTATCTTTTTTTTCTCCATATCACTGATATCGCTGAAGTGCGACACCGCATAATCAATATACCCGTCAACTAAAAGTTTCTGTGATTGCTCTTTCGTCAATCCTCTGCTCATCATATAAAACAATTTCTGCGGATCTATCGAATCAACCTTGGCACCGTGCGCAGCACGGACATTATGCGAAGCGACATTGAGCTGAGGAAGTGTTGTGATAGAAATATTCCTCCCCAAAACAATATTCTGCTCGAGAAGACGACCACGAACAGTATCCAAACTTTTATCAATAATTATAGAGCCATCAATTGATACTTTCGCACCATCATACAAAAAAGAAATCAGATCCACATCAGCGGACGTATATGAATGCTTGAGCGATACCTTAATGTTTGCTTTCGTTTGCTTTTCTTTGTTAGACACAAATAATCCAAAAATTCTACAAGAACATTCATGTCCTTTCGTAATAATCTCTATATCAATTTCTGCAGACGCAGCAACAATCAAATAAGTTAAATTACTTTGCGAAGCAAGTTCTATACGTTTTTTGCCCGATCAAGAAAAAACATCAACAAGCTCTATCGCCTGCCCCTCATCCACCAACAAAGGAGTATATATATTTTTTTGGACTATAGACATATGTAACTAATGAACAATAAATATTGAAAAATGGAAAATTAACCTTTCAATATTTCCATCTTTGCATCTTTCAATCTTTCAAATTTTATTTACGTTGTTCCATAAGTTGTTGAATAGTCGAAGTGTCTTCGCTAGCAGAATTATGCGTTTCATCAGTAACAAAACCAAAATCTTCCTCTTCAATAACATCACCAGTAGAGGTATCAGACAAAGTATTCAATTCATCTTCAAAGGTAGGATCGTAGACATCCAAATTAGTTATTTCAGCTTCTAATTCCTCATCAGAAAGCATATCTTCCAAACTCACCTCTGTGTCTTGATGTGGCCAAAAAGGATCAGCCCAGGTAGCTGGCTGAGATCGATGAAATACGGACCAATCAGTAGTATTGAGAAAACTAATATATCCATTGATATCTCGATGCGTTTTTGCTCGTCCTACCAAAAGCAAGAACACAATAATAGAAAATATAGATCGAAGAATAGTTTTAAGAAATTTTCACAACAAATGCATGAGTAAGAAAAAAAAATAAAACATCAAAGAAGAATATATCTATTAGCTCAAAAGTATCAACAAAAAATATTTGACAAAATCAGTAAAAAAAGTTATAATTAGCTATAGGAAAATATCTCACATTTTACTCACTTATTTTGGCCTATGAAAAGATTACTTATCAGCTTGGGAATCATCGGAACATTTGGATGATTACTCTCCATAGCTAGTGCAGGAAATAACGACTGTAAAGAAGTCGAATTTTCCAATAATGTAACCGCTTGTGTCAATATCGAAGATGCAGGAACCAACAGATGGGAACTCACAACCGATATAGATGGAGGCACCACCCCATACCTTAGATGTGATATTTTAACAACAGCTGGACTCAAAACTATTTCAACATGTAATGGAGAATTTTCTTACAATGGCAATGCACCAAGAAGAATGAAACTTCGAATTAGATACAATAACACTGCACCTATCGATCGAGAAGACAAACCAAATAACAGTAGTGAACGAACCTATCCACAATGGATATATGATCGATGAAATGAAGAACGAAACGATGATAATATTACAAATAATGATAATTATGATACGGATAATTTTTATGTAACTGCTTCACCATCAAATCCCGATGAAGATGAAGAAATAGATATCACCATAAGAGCTAGAGATGGATCATCCACCGATGAAGACTACAGAGGAACTATTAGATTCAACGTACAAAGACGAAACAACAGTACCGATGAACGAGTCAATGCATCAAGTTCTTTGTATGACCTTGAAAGAACATCATACACCTTCACTTCAAGCGACGATGGTATTCATACATTCAGCGACTTACTTACCTTCACTAGTGACAATTATGATTACAAATTACTCGTCTACGATGATGACAATGACGATATAGACGGATATAGAATCTTTGATTTTGGAAACGGATATGATGAAGATGATGACGATGAAGAAAACAACGAAACTGATAATTTCTATATTATAAGCTCTACAAGCAATCCAAATATGAATCAATATGTAGATTTGACCGTAAGAGCTAGGGATGGGTCATCTACCGATGAAGGATATAGAGGGACTATCAGATTCAACGTAGAAAGAAAATCAGGATCATCACGAGTGACAGCATCATCTAGTTATTATACACTTTCTAGAACATCATATACTTTCACCTCAAGTGATGGAGGTATCCATGAATTCCAAGATCTCATAAAATTTAGAAACGATAGTTATGATTATAGAATCAAAATTTACGACAGCACAAATACTATCACAACATACAAATACTTTTATATAAACGAAGAAGACGATGATACTGATAATTATGATGCAGATAATTTCTATGTAAGTACAGACGACAGTACTCCTAATATCAACCAACATGTAGATTTGACTATCAAAGCTAGAGATGGATCAAGCACAGACACTTCTTATAGAGGAAGCATAGAATTCGAAGTCTACTACAGACAGATAGGATACACCACATGGAACAGAACAACATCACTAAGTTATTATGAGATGAAATATCCCTATGAAGACAACGGATACAACTTCAGCTCCTACAACAATGGACAAGTGACTATCACCGATTTCATCAAATTTAGAAGAGAAGGATATGAATACAAAATCGTCGTAATAGATGATAACAATGATATAGAAGGATATAAAATCTTTACTATAGATGACGATGATACTAATAATTCTAATACTGACAATTTTTACATCACGACCGACAACAGCACACCAACAACATCTCAATGGATAGATTTGACCATCAAAGCCAGAGAAGGAACATATAGCAACACTTCATACAGAGGTACCATTCAATTCGAAGTCTATTACAAAGCACCAAGTTCTTCTACACGAGTACTTACCACATCAACCACCTATTATGATATAAACAGTAGTTACAATAATGGATATACTTTCACCTCATCAGACAATGGACAAAAAACCTTCAACAACATCTTAAAACTCAAAAAAAACAATTATTCTTACAAAGTCGTTGTATATGATGAAGATGATGAAGATATCGATGGATATAGAATATTTAATGTAGGAAGCACAAGTAGTAATGACGATATAGACGGATTTACCTCAAACGAATTGGATACGGTAGAAGCTATCTATGATGCCTGGGATAATATGATTATCAATCTCAAAACAACATATTACAAACTCAGAACCAGCACTACATGGATCAATATGTCCAATGATCTCAAAGATGAAATGGAATTGATTCTCGACAATGATAACGATAAAGAATACGATGATTTCAATGAATTCTACAACGCATTCGTAGATCGATACAGATATACGGTCAGTATAAGATAGACTTTAGAACCTAGACTTTAGAACATAATAAAAAGAAGGTAATAATAGTAAAGTGGGTAAAAAGCCCACTTTTTTACTTTGAACCATTATTTCACAACAACGCCAGACTCGTGCTAGCCGAAAAGAATACCATTCTCAAATAAAGCAAATACACAATATGAGCCGAAATGGGGCCCCGGAGTACTCCGGGGTTTGAGGCGATTATCAAGTAAATCCTATCTCGAAGTATTGAGCGAGGGCGGTTTGAGTCTGGCTTGAATTTTTTGGATACTTTTTTGATCAAGTAAAAAAGTAACCGAAGGAAATCCAGCGAAGTCGGAATCCCCACGGAATGGTAAAAATAAAAAAATGACCCTGCAAAACAAAAAAAGTATTTGAGAACAGAAAAGAAATAAGTAAACTATCAAACATCTAAATCTACCATAAAAAAACATGAAGAAAAAAGGTTTCACCATACTCGAAGTCATCATAGCTATCACTAGCTTCTTTTTGATATTGGTAGTTATTATAAACATCTATACCAAAATGATGCAATTGAAATACAATATCCAAGCCAGGACAAACGTAACGCAGGACGCCTATTTTGCAATAGAAAAAATTAATCTCCTGCTCAAAGATTATACGATAGATTATGAAGAATATTTCAACAGAAAGAACGTCGGCTGCGACAGCTACGAAACGAACTTCCTCCGAAACGTGGAAAGCGGTACCGATAACGGACATTGTGATCTACCTACGGCTTACGGAAATATGAGTAATATAGATGGTAGTGAATCCTTAGAACGTAAAATCTATTTCTGCAGCTCGACAATACCAGAAGACGAATACGCACCACAAAGAGTGATTTATGAACCTGACGTACAAGACGGATCCTGATGTCTGAATACCGGAAAACAATCATTCGGCCAATATTACCGGCAATTCCGAGATGTAAAAAAAGATGTCGATACGGTTGCCGGAGCACGGAATGATGATGACGACGAAAATGTATTGAAATGACCAGTAGCAATAGGCGACACAACAAATGTCAAAGAACTCTATCTCATTTCACAAAACGGAAACTCAAAAATATTCATCAGAAGGACATTAGTCGAAAGTGGAGATCGAAATTATGACGGAGTAATCAGCGGAGATAGTGAAAAACTCTATACACTAGAAATATTAAAACTCAGAGGTTTCGATGCGGGAAGCAATCATGACTTCAATGTAAACACCTCTGAAGGCGTCTACGACGGCAAAATCGATACACGAGTCTGCGATTATGCACAAGGATATAACTGTAATGGAACAGGAATAGGATCACTCTATCCAGGATATGCTATGCCAGAAGATGCAGATGATGGCCGAGTAAATCTCTTCCAAAAAAACATCACCATCAGCGATCGAAATATCATGATCTCACCAAACAAGAATCCGCAATATGCGCTCGCACAAGAAACAGCACAGATAAATCCACATTTCACTATTAATCTCACCAGTAAACTCTACGGAGCAATCCGACAAAAAAGACTCGGTATGGAAACCATAGATAATTTTCAAGTAAACATACAAACCACCTTCAACACCAAAAACTTTTATACCAAATAATCTTTATGCTTGAAAAAATACAACCATTGTATAGGCTCAAGCTATATTTATTTATTGTACCAAAAAAATGAAAGAAGAGACAAAAGTAATCGATCACGTGGGAGAACGTGAAACGCGTATCGTCAAAGTCAAAAAAATGAAAGACCTAGGAATCATTCCTTATGCACAATCTTTTGACAAAAAAAATCTGATTTCCGATATCATAAAAACCTACGAAACCAAGGAACATCGCGATATCAACGACATTATTCAAAATCCAGAAATACAAGTAAAAACCGCTGGAAGACTGATGCTTTATCGTTCACACGGCAAATTAGCATTCGCAAAATTACTCGACAGCACAGCACAAATACAATTGATGTTCCACCGCGACAACTGTAAAATAATCATCAATGAATCTCACGAATGAAATAAACAAACACACGCAAACGCAGTAAGTGAATTACCATGAGAAATAACTGCATACAAATTCATGGAAAAAATGGTAGATGTCGGTGATTTTATAGGTATACAATGAGAAGTATTCAGAACACACAAAGGAGAGCTCACAATATTCGTATCAGAATTTACATTTTTGTCCAAAGCCATTAGACCATTACCAGAAAAATTCCATGGATTAAACGATCAAGAAGAACTCTACAGAAAAAGATATCTCGATCTCACGATGAACCCAGAAACCTACAAAAGATTTTTGTTCAAATCAGAATTTTATAGGGTTTTGAGAGAATTTTATACTCAAGAAGGATTTACTGAAATTCAAACTAATATTCTCGGAAATGCTGCTTCAGGTGCGGCAGCCAAACCATTCATCACCCATCACAACGACTTCGATACAGATGTATATCTCAGAATCGCATTTGAAACAGGACTCAAAAAAGCAACCGTTGGAAGATTCGAAAAAGTTTTTGAAATAGGACAAGACTTCAGAAATGAAGGATCAGATCCAAGTCATTTACAAGAATTTACACAAGTAGAACATTACGCTGTCTATCGAAATTATGAAGATAATATGCAATTCACTGAAAAAATGTTTGATTACTTTTTTGAAAAACTCAATCTACCAAAAAAGCTAAACATCAAAGATAAAGAAGGAAATATCAAAGAAGTAGATTTTACTACCCCACGAAAAAGAATAGACTTCACCAAAGGTATCCAAGAAGCAAGCGGAATAGATATCACACAATATGGAATGAATGACGCAGCAAAATTAAAACAAGCCATCAAAGAAAAAAAAATAGAATTTGAAAAAATGGACGATATGGGAACCACAACACTCATCGATTATCTGTATAAAAAAGTTTTGAGACCAACAATTCTTGGTCCTGCATTCATCTACAATTATCCAGTCATCATGCAGCCATTGGCGAGAGTATCTGACAAAGATACGAACATCGTCGAACAGTTCCAATTACTTGTCAACGGCCGAGAAATCTGCAAAGCCTATTCAGAGCTCGTCGATCCTATCTTCCAACAAGAAAACTTCGACAAACAAGCAGAAGCTGCAGCAAGAGGTGATGAAGAAGCAACATCAGGAGACGACGATTTTGTCACTGCTATGGAATACGGTATGCCTCCGCAATCATGATTCGGTATGGGATTGGAAAGAATCTTAGCAATCTTGACCGAACAAGACAACCTCAGAGATGTAGTATTCTTCCCATTGATGAAACCATTGAGCACAGAAAAAAATGAGGAAGAAGAAAAAAATGAAAAAAAATAAATTGAATATTTTCAATTTTTAATTCTCAACCTTTCCATCTTTCATCATGATCGTAGGAAACACAAAAAACATCGAAACACTCAAAAAATATATCGATATGGTCTTTGCAGGTAATCCCAAAGCACCTCATTTTATCATTGTTTCAGGACCAGAACATATCGGAAAATCAACAATAATAACTAATTTTCTGAAAGAAAAAATGGGCAACTACTTCGTCACCGATCTTATCCATATCAAGGACTTCTCCGAACAATTAGAAAAGAAAAAACATATTCTCAAAATAGAATATAAACAGAATAACGAAATATCCAAACAACTGATTAGTGAGCATAATTATGAGGATCTATGAGTCAGAGAAATCAACAGACGAATACAACAATCAGCCATAGGAAAATACAAAATTGTTTTCATAGAAAACATAGAAAGAATGAATACTGCAGCTGCAAACGCCTTTCTCAAAACCTGCGAAGAACCGCTTCCCAAAAGATTAATCATCGCTACAACAACAAATCACGTACAACTTTTGGAAACTATACTCTCGAGAGCATTAGTCATCAAATTCAACGAATTACAAAACAAAGAGATGCTTTCGTGGATACAAGAACATCAGTTATTCCCAAACAAAGAAATACAACAATTGGTAATCAATATGGCAATGGGAAAACCATGAGTAGCACGACGCATCCACGAATTACTCGAAGAAGACAAAACATTGGAAACCACACTTACTATACTTATCACACATCTTACCAAAGGCAACAACAAAATAGCATCTTTTGAAGCTTTACAAAAACTCTATACACACGGAATACTAGAATCCTTTATTGATGGACGGATAGCCTACTGCATAAACAACAATATGGAGGCAAAAAGCCAAAGACGATTGACAACCAAAAAGTTTATGAAAACAAATATAAAAATAGACAATCTCCTTCTCTACTGACTTCTAAATGATTAAAAGATAGACAAAAAATCACCAAACAATAATCAAAAAGACAGCAACTTTTTGTCAATTTTCGTCGCCCAAAAGGCATTCATCTTTATCAAAAAAAACAAACGCATGGATACAAACTGATTTTTGATTGATACTCCCGTTTGAAACAACGAATTTCATTATAATGAAAGAATCACTCTATGATCTATAGGCAAAATATTTGTACCAAGTACAATAGAATGAACAGTAACCGATCTCGAAGAAGGCTCAGAAATAGTTTTTGAAGAAGTGAATGAAGGAAAATTAATAAGTTGTACTGGACTCAAAAACTTTATAGAAACACAATATAAATGAATACCCACCTATATTTTCGACAATCATAATCACGCACTTTTTTTCCGATACCGACACACGAAACAATTTGAAGACACGAAACCATTCGTTGTCATACACATCGATCAGCACGCAGACACCAAAGAAAATAAAAATAGTTTCCAAGCGGCACATACTTCGCCACAAGAAGTATTGGGATTTACGAATTATGCATGTAATGTCGGAAATTTCCTTACATCTGCCAAAGATGCAGGTATCATAAATGAAGTCATACAAATCAGAAGCGATTACGCGCTCCACAATATGGAAGCATTAGATTTTCAGGAATATAATTATATCCTCGATATCGATGTTGATTTCCGAGAAGATAAATCGGCACAAGAAATGGAATCTGATTTTGAAATCATCAGGAAACTCATAGACAACGCCTGCCTCATCACCATCGCCACCTCTCCGTATTTTATGAATCAGAAAAAAGCGATAGAACTTATCAAGGAACTTTTAAGATAGTTTGACATTTAAGGGAAATTAATTATAACATAAAAAGATAAGCAAAGTATCTTTGTTTATCTACCACTAGGTTGCATACACTGCAACAGAGCTAAAAAAAAATAATTATTATGAAAAAATCTGTAGAATTAGAAAGTAAACAAATACTCAAGAACATCAGCAAACAAAAAGACAAGTATTTCTTGAGAATGAAAATAAGCATGATTATATTGCTATGCTGTTCATGCTTAGTGCTAGTGAATATATGGTGTATCATACCATATCTCATCAGTGGTGTAATAGTAGTGATTTCTATTAAAAAGTATTTTTCAATAGTTGATGAATTGATTGATACTATTGAAATCCTGTATAAAAGGATAGAAATAGCATAATGGTTTTGGCGGAGAGTTCTCCGCCTTTTTTTATTTATTTAAAATTATTTTCAATTCTCCATTTTTCAATTCTCAATTCTCCATCTTTCCATCGTTCTATTTCTTCACTTTTCCATGCGGAGTACCTTCCGTAAATCCAGCTATAGTCTGTACTCAAACAACAGCTTTATCAGAAAACTCTTGTAAAGTATTCGCTCAAATATAAGTCATAGCAGAACGAAGTCCTGTTATAAATTCGTCGACAACATCTCCCACGGATTCCATTCCTGGTTTGATATATATTTTTGACGTAGATATCCCTTCACGAAACATTTGTTTTTTTGCAAGCTGAAATTTTGATATTTTCTGATTTCTTCCTACGACAGCTTTTCTAGACGCCATACCGTAATTCTCTTTATACATCAATCCATGTTCATCAAATTTCACATCTCCGACGGATTCGAAAACACCAGCAAATACAGTACCTATCATAACATGATTTGCTCATGCAGCTAACGCAAGAATCATATCTCTCGGAGATTTTACCCCTCCATCAGCCCAGACAAATCATCAAAGCTTTTTAGCTTCTTGAGCGCATTTGTAGACAGCAGTAAATTGTGGTCTACCAACTCATGTTTTCATTCTTGTCGTACACATCGCTCATGGTCCGATACCAACTTTGACACCATTCGCTCCCGCTTCAATCAATGCTCTCGTAGCTTCAGCAGTGATCACGTTTCCCGCGATTACGGTAGCTTCATTACCAAATTGTTGTCTGAATTTTTTCACCGTATCTATCATAGATTTTTGATATCCATGTGCTGTATCAATAACGAACGTTCTTACCCCAAGCTCATACAACGGGGCAACTTTTTCATCAAAAGAATTTACTCAAACAGCGACAGCAACATCAAGCTTACCTTGAGCGTCCAATGTGGGTTTATACAATCCTCATCTGACAGTATTTTTTTTGGTAAGAATTCATTTCAACAATCATTCTTCATTTACAATTGGTAGAGAAGAAATTCATTTCTCATCCATGAGAGTAAATGCTTCTTCTGCAGAAATACCAACTTTACCAGTAATCAATTGTCATTTCACAATATTACCAAGCAAACTAAATTGATCCAAACGTTCCAAGTCTTGTGGCTTAAAAATAGAAAGCGCCTTTCCCATATCATCAATCATAATAACACAATTATGCGCCCTTTTGTGGATAATTCCCAACGCATCCCTGATCGTATTATCAGCTTTGACGGTAATAGGAGTGTCATAATGGATATCAGCAGATTTTATATACGTCACAATTCTTTTTAAAGTTTCGAGGTCCATATCCTGAGGAAGAACAGCCAATCATCCATAACGAGCCAAAGTCTCTGCAAGTCTTTTTCACGAAACAGCATTCATATTTGCAGCAACAACCGGAATATGTGTTCCAAAAGAAATTATTGGAGTTACATCCATTTCTAGCCTAGATTTTCCTTCAAAATAATTTTGAAACAAAAACACATCTTCATAGGTAAGCTCTTCATTTTCGTAAAGTGAATTATTAAATTTCATAAAAAATATAATAATAAAAATAAACATATCTAAAACCATACTACTATTTTGACTTGATTTTACAATAGAACTTGACATCAAACAGATTATAAATATAGATTTAGTATCTATGTTTTTATTTTGTATAAAAAATCATGAAAAAACAAGACTACATTTCTTGGGATGAATATTTTATGGGGATAGCATTATTATCTGCATATCGTAGCAAAGATCCAAGAACACAAGTAGGAGCATGTATTGTAAACAACAAAAAAAGAATAGTAGGAATATGATACAACGGATTTCCTTCTGGATGCAGTGACGATGAATTTCCACGAGATAAATCAGATGTGTTTCATGAATCCAAACATGCATATGTCGTCCATTCAGAAGCAAATGCTATTTTAAATAGTATGGGGAAAGATTTATATTGAGCGACATTATATGTTGCATTATTTCCTTGTAATGAATGTATGAAACTCATTATTCAAGCAGGAATAACCCATATCAGATATTTATCTGACGGAAACCAAGACAGAGAATACTATATAGCCTCAAAAAAAATGGCCGATGCTGCAGGTATAGAATACCACAAAATAACACCAACAAAAAATAGTTTAATTATAGACTTTGCTAATTACAAAAATGCAGATAAATCTGAATAAACATTTTTATCTCATAATTTTTCAATAATGACTAAAACATACAAACGCCCTAGCCGAGATGAATATTTTATGGAAATAGCAAATACGGTAGCACAAAGAGCTACCTGCGATCTTAGCAGAAATGGATGTGTTATAGCAAAAAATAAACAATTATTAACGACAGGATATGTTGGTTCACCTCCAGGATTACCACATTGCGATGAAGTCGGACATCAATTCAAACAAACCACACACGAAGATGGGAAGGTCACCAATCATTGTGTCAGAACCATTCACGCTGAACAAAATGCTATCTGCCAAGCAGCAAAATTGGGAGTAGCTGTAGAAGGAGCAACACTCTACTGCAAAATGACACCATGCAGAACCTGTACAATGCTTATCATCAGTTGTGGTATCAAAAGAGTCGTTTGTGAAAAAAAACATCACGCTTGAACAGAATCTGAAGCTATGTTCAAAGAAGTAGGGATTGAGTTAACATATTTTAATACTACCGTAGAAAAAGAGGCATAATAGAACTTTTTGTGTGGTTATTTTCAAAGAAATTCGTCTATCAACCTAAGTTTTCTATGTTTTTTTAATCATCTATGTAATCATATTTTCTGTTTCATATGAGAAAATACTGATTCTATAGAGTTTGTAGTCTTTGGAATATTAATAATTCACTCATAATCATTGAAAGTATATAAATACGGTAAATTATTTTTTA
>CAZBQE010000027.1:0-12918 GCA_964494005.1 uncultured Candidatus Peribacteria bacterium
GCTTAGGCGGGTTTTTTTTATACAAAAGTAATACATATACTTCAAAAAAATATTTTTAAAAGTCATACACTAAAGTATTCGATCTATATATAATAATTAATAATTACGCAATTAACTGTTCATCTTGATCAATCATTTCATTTTCATCACACAACGTATTCGTCCCTATTTCTTTTCCAAAATTATCGTAATAATAGCAGATATCTCCATCACATCTCATATATCCGTCATCATACATCAGATAATCATTTTTTTGGAAGGGAACTACCCATTTGAATCTTTCATTATAAAGAAATAATTTAGCGGTAATCGAATTTTTGAACGTTATATTCTTTTGTTGTTTCACTATTTTTTTTGCATCTCACTTGGTCATCAAAACAAAATCTCATGAATAACAATTCCTGACATCCTTAAGATGGGGAACAAACAATACATCATGCAATTCTTCATTTGCACGAAAGATAAAATCATCCACAGTACTTGATGTATTGGCAAATCATGGACGCAAAACTTTTTTTTCACAACTCTTACTCTGTTGATTTTGATTCTTTTTTTTCATATCTAAACTATCATAGATTTATAAAACCCTTCTTAATTCATCCAAAGTTGTCTCTCCCTTGAGCATTTTAATGATACCATCCTCTTTGAGCGTCAAGAATCACTCCTCTCTCGCTTTGGCATAAAGATCTATACCGATCTTATCATCTACGATCATTTTCTTGATATCATCCGTAATTTCAAATGTTTCAATAATTGCTATTCTGCCCATATATCCGCTACCATTACATTTATTACAGCCTACCGGCTCGGGAATTTTTCCATCAAATTCTATCTTGTATTTCGGATCCAAATCAGCCATTTTTTTCAACGCTTCTTTGATTTCTGCTTGTTCGCTATAATTCGCTTCTCTCTTGGTTCCACAATGAGGACAAACCCTTCTGACCAATCTCTGCGCGACAATTAGATTCAATGCAGGTGCCAACATATACGGTTTAACTTCCATACTTGTCAATCTCGGAATAGATTCGATAGCCGAATTAGTATGTAAAGTTGTAAAGACCAAATGTCCTGTCAATGACGCATTGATAGCAATTTCTGCTGTTTCCTGTGTTCTCGTTTCTCAAACCAAAATAATATCTGGATCATGTCTGAGAACAGCTTTCAATCAGATTTCGTAGGTATATCATTTACTGTAATTAATCTGCGATTGTTGGATACCATTAACTTCATATTCGATAGGATCTTCGAGCGTGATTATTTTTCTCTTTCCATCATTCAAAGTATTCAAGATCGTATAGAGTGTTGTCGTTTTCCCCGATCCAGTAGGTCAAGTGAAAATGGTGATTCAGGTATTTTTATCTAAGTTTCTTTTGAGTATTTCATAGGTCCTTTCTGTAAATCAAATCTTTTCGAAAGTAGAAATTCATTTAGTTGGATCCAAAAATCTGAGAACCGTACTTTCAGATTCCACTCCCGGCATAAAATTCACTCTCACATCAACTTTTCTATGTTCTCCATAAATGTCCGTCGCCTCAAAGGAAAATCTTCCATCCTGAGGGAGATAATCGATATTCATTTTGGTCCCTGAAATAAACTTCATCTTTTGGAGATATTTCACAAAATCCTGATGAGTAAATTCAAGTAATTCTTGAAGTACACCATCGATTCTAATTCTCACAACCACACCGTCTTCCTGTGGCTGAAAATGGAGATCGGATGCACCTGTCTGAAATGCAAGTCTAATCAATTCCATAATAAAATCTCCCGGCTCCATTGTATCTCTTGTTTCAAAAATTTTTTGGATCATCGCGATAGCCCCTTTCCCTTCTGCTTGTTTCTGCTCTTTTTCTGACTTCCTTTTCTGTTCGGCAATACCTTCCATATCTGTATATCGACTCATTGCATAGGTAAAGCCTTCTGGCGATGTATAGAAGGTTTCATATTTGTAGCCTTTATCTTCTAAACTCTTAAGTAATTTAGTCAATCCATCAGGAAAATTATTTGTCGTCAATACTCTCAAGGTATTTTTGTCTTTAGCAAAAATCAGCGTCTCTATCTTTTGAGCAGTATCTTCCGGTAAAATTTTGAGTTGCTCAAAATCAGGACTCATGCCCTTGAGATCGTCGATTTCCAAAATACTTTTACTAAGTTCGTTTGTCATACAGACTTCGTGGTTTTCAAATAAATAATTCTCTTGTGTTCTAAGTATATCTACGAATGCTTTTTTTTCAAAGTTTAAGCGACTATTTCTAGGAAGTTTACTTGACTTTTTGTTAATAATTTATATAAAAAACTTAACGAAAGTTGTTAACTTTTGGTTATTAGTTGTTAATTGTTAGTTAATTATGGCATTTACTCCCGCAATTATCCAATATCTCGATATCAAGAAGCAACACAACGATTGCATCCTCTTTTTCCGTATGGGTGACTTTTATGAAACCTTTTTTGAAGATGCAAAAATCTGTAGTAAAGTGCTGGATATCGTTTTAACCAGCAAAAATAAGAATTCTGAAAATTCTGTACCTATGGCAGGTATCCCCTATCATAGCGCAGACAAATATATTACAAAATTGATCAATAACGGATACAAAGTCGCTATAGCTGAACAAACATCTGAACCTATTCCTGGAAAAATTGTCGAGAGAGAGGTCGTAAGTATCATTACCCCAGGAACCTACATTCAAGAGACAAAAAAAGAGTATACCTATACCATGGCAACTACTTTTATTCCCCACACCAATGGCAATAATTATCATCTTGTCCGAGGTGATTTTAGTGTAGGAGAATATCGGACCAAGAGCTTTTCTGATATCAGCGAGATGACGAAATTTATCCTTACTATCAGGCCTGTTGAAATAGTTTTTGATGTAGATTTCCCTGAAAAGGAAAGTGTTGCTTTGCCGATGCAACAAGCGATAAAAGCTTTAATTTCCGTATGGGATGTTCCGCCTGATCCAGAAAAATTTTTAGTCTGAATAACAGGAGTCCAACAAATTTCGAGTTATGGAAAAGCGCTGGAATATGGAAAATTATCAACTATCGCATTACTTTTTTCTTATCTCAATCATACTCAAAAATCTTCACTGACCAATATCACGAAAATCTCATTTCATTCTCAAGATACCTATCTTCTCTTGGATGAAGTCACAATCAAAAATTTGGAATTACTTTCTTCGACGTATGAAGGCAGTGAAAAATATAGTCTTTTTTATATTTTGAATACAACAAAAACCGCAGGCGGAACTAGACTTCTTCATTACGTATTAACGAATCCGATCAAAGATATCCAACAATTACAACGAAGACTCGATCACATCGAACGCTTCGCTCAATGACCAATAACGAATAACGAATGACCAATACTCATCCATAAATTATTAAGTAATGTTCGTGATATACCGAAATTGGTGACAACGATATTGTATAAAAAATTATTGCCGAACACCTTCATCAAACTCAGAGCAACCCTAAGGATTTTCTTTGAGAACGCATTCTTGCTCGACGAACTAAAAACATTATGACTAAGTGAATGAAGTCTAAATAGCTTACAGAATTTGTACAACTATCTAGAACAGCTTTTGAAAAACGATGAAGACTACAAAGATGATATCGATTATATCCGTGATGGGTATCACGCAAAGATAGATGAACTTAGGAAAATCGCTTATCATAGTGATGAACTCCTTTTGCAGTATCAACAAGAATTGGCGCAAACTGCTGGAATCCCGAATGTCAAAGTAAAATTCGTTTTGAATCAGGGATACTTCTTGGAGGTTACTAATAAAGACGTTGAAAATTTTGAAAAAAATATTAATTGAAAATTGAAAATTGCAAAGTCCAGAGAAATCTGGGAAAATTGAGAATGAGATGGAAAATTTGACATAGTTCGTAGAAATACGCTGAAGTGAGGACAAAGATATAGTTCTCCGTATCTGGAGAATCTGGAGACGAACATTTTGGCAGCAAAAAATGAATTACGTCAGATGGAAGGTGAATTACTCGAGCAAGCCAAAGCGAAAATAGCTAATGGTACAAAAGAATTGCATGAATTCGCTGAACGAGTTTCACGGCTCGACCTCTTCGTTTCCCAAGCATTGCTCGCGCATGAAAAAAAATATACCAAGCCGTTATTCGTTAAGAATGAAGCACTAAAAATCATAGAAGGAAGACATCCGGTCATCGAAGAATTTTTGCCGCGTGATCAGCAATTTATACCGAATGACTTGAAACTAAATTCAGAATCCAGAATGCAGAATGCAGAATGAAATGAAGATTGATTTCTCCATATCATTACCTGACCAAATATGTGAGGTAAGTCGACGTATTTGAGGCAAAATGCATTGATCGTTTTGATGGCACATTGCGGATTATTCGTGCCAGCTAAAGAATGTGAATTACCCCTGATGGATGCTTTATTTGCCCGCATAGGAAGTGGAGATAATATCGCAAAAAATCAGTCCACCTTCATGACAGAAATGATCGAAGTAGCAAATATTTTGAATAATGCGACAAAAAATAGTTTCATTATTTTTGATGAATTATGACGCGGAACTGCGACCTATGACGGCCTCGCATTGACCAAAGCAATACTAGAATATCTCGTCACGAATATCAAAGCCAAAACCTTGATCGCGACACATTACCATGAATTGATTCAGTTGGAAGAAACTTTGCCTGGAGTAAAAAATTATTCCGTCAGCGTCTATGAAACAGACAAAGAAGTTATTTTTATGAAAAAAATAGTGAAATGATGAGCGAGCAAAAGTTATGGTCTCGACGTAGCTAAGTTAGCTTGAATTCCAACTACTATTGTCGAAAATGCAAGAGAACATTTGAATAATTACGAATGACCAACCCCGACTTCTCGGGGGGCCGAACAAGTCGGCCTTACGAATCCCGCTAAAGACAGGACAAGTGACGAGTCAAAAATACAAAAAAAAGAATTTTGAGCTTTAGGCTTTGAACTTTGAGCTAAAGTCGAATATGGCATCAAATACGAAAAATTCAAATCACTCCTCGAAAGCGTTAATCTCAATACTATCACTCCCCTGCAAGCATTGCAGCTTCTGGATAAAATCAAAGATGAGCTAAAATAATTTATTCCATACTTCTCATTATGAACAACATAAAATCGCTTATAGATCTCAATCTCCAAGATCCAAACTGCACAATGTTTGTGCCATGATATAGATATCCGAGAGATGAACACGATATGCCCATACCGGGGAATCACAATAGAATAGAATGGGATCCTCAAAATCTTAAAAGACTAGAACAGCTTATCTCTACAGCTATGATACAACGTCATCAGCAAGAATTAGCTGAAACATTAGAGAAGAAAATCCCTATCGTGTATATAAATTGTGGGAATAAGGGCACGAACGATATCATGTTTTTTATTTATCAAGAATATATTAATCAAACAAAAGCACCGAACAAAAAAGATATCGTAGGACAATCGATATGAGATTATAGCATAATAACAGAAAGCAGAGAAGCGCGGAAAGATTATATGAAGACGCACCTTCCGAATATTGAGGAAACAATCATTCATTATAAAAAATCACTCGATGAATTATTACAAGCGAATCCTGAAGAAGATAAGAAGAAAACTATTTTGGATTTTGAAAGCAGTATGACATTCCACGGTATCTCGCATCTCATGCGCGAAGAAAATATAAGATATATCAATCTCTATCTAGACAATATACAATCTCTTAGTGCTGCAGAGCAGCAACGCATTAATTCACTTTTATTCGCAAGGGGTGGTCTGCCACATGACAGATGGATCAAAATAAAAATCAACGATGGTCAATGATTATGGAAAACACGAAGAACAATATCAGACCAGAGAGTTGAATCCACACACGACTATTTAGAAGTAAATATTTATGAGAATCAGCTTAAATAAGTAAAATAAAAATTTCACATATGTTACACTAAAAAAAACAAAAATTATGGCAAAAACAAATTCTTTTTTGAACAACGCTTCATCGTTTTTCGATAAGCTAATGAAGCAAACATACATCAGTAAATCAGAAATTCTCGCACTCAAAAAAATGCTAAAAAAGCTTTCTGAATCCGATGAGTCGTACAAAAAGTTATTTAATAGAATAACCACGATTTCCAATCGTTCTGTAGGAAAAAACGAAGCAAATATCTTAACGGAATTCTATGAAACATTTCAAAAAGAGATCATCAAGCAACAAACTACAACACCGTTACCAGAAAAAGTTTGGACAACTGAAGATTACAAGGGAATTCCCCAAGGATCTTGCATTCATGTAAAAAAAGAGACAGCAAACGAATATCAAGGTATTTGGTCATCTATGGGAGGAACATGCTCAATTAGTATTCCGAAACATCTCTGCTCAAAAACAAGCAATTTGGAAAAAATAAAAAATGCTATGAGTGAGTATCTCAGAAAAAGAAAATAAATTTATTCAACAACATTCTACTGTCCGTATATCGGACAGTTTTTTTATGTAACAATTTTCCGTTCTCCTACTTTAATATCTCCCAATCTGTATTCCCCTTCGCGAATCCTCTGCAAATCGAGCACACGGTAGCCGAGCGCCGAAAAAAGTCTGCGGATATGGCGTTTTTTTCCTTCATTGAGAATAATACGATATGTATATTTTTTGAGTCTTGTGATTTTTATTGCTTTCAAGATTTCGTCTTCATCTTTGACGCCGCTCATCGCTCTCTGGATATCTTTGGGAGAAAGGTCTTTGTCTATTTGAATGTCATACTCTTTTTCGATACCATGTTTGGGATGTTCGTAGTCATTGACCAATCATGGATCATTGGTCAAAAGAAGTAGTCAATGTGAATCTTTGTCGAGTCTGCCGATATAATAATAATTTTTGAATTCAGCAGGAAGAATAGTATAGATAGTTTTATTGTGAGGATCGGATTTGGATGCAACATAACCCTTTGGCTTGTTGAGCAAAATAAGCTTCGAAGATTTTTCCTCTGCTTGTACCGTTTCCTTGATAGTGAATTTAGGCGAAAGTATAGTAACAATATCACCGGCTTGAACTTCCTGTGTATAAGAATCCACCTTTTTTCCATTTACAGAAACACACCCTTGGTTGATCAAAGCAACAAAGTTTCTGCGGGAAATCTGGTGACACGTCTGAATATAAGTAAGTAAACGCATAATATTTTAGGAGGAATAAATAGTAATATATGCTTTCAGCATGTAATTTGCCTACGGCGTAATACATCGTAATTGATTGATATTAATAATATATAAGTTAATTACACGAAGTTAATTACACGAAGTTAATTACACGAAGTTAATTACACGAAGTTAATTACAAAAAAAAGAAAGTCTTTCGACTCCCTTTTAGTGGTTTTGCAGAGTATTTCAATCCTATTGAAAATTATTCTGCTGTAGCTTCAGGAGCAACTTCTTCTATTGCTTCTTCTTCAACTACTACTTCTTCCATAATTTCGTCTTCAACTACTTCTTCCGTAAGAACTTCTTCTACTACTAGAGTTTCGTCTACTACTTCTTCTTCAACTGGTTGATTCATACATCCAGCAAAAAGAGCTACACCAGCTATAAGAGCTGTAAGGGTAAGTAATTTCTTCATTCCAAAAGAGTTTTACTATATAAAAAATTGCTATTACACCCGCTGTATACAAAAATTTAGCATAAATGCAAGCGTATTATTGACATTTTTTACTCTCCAACATCAAACTTTCTAGTCCATACTTTCTGATTTATGCCAATAATAGTCTTAAAGTTGACAAATAGAGCCAAAAACAGTATACTTACTACAAGCATTTATCAGATATATACCACATGCAGGAAATACAAACAAAAATAATAGCTACGTATAAGAAAATATCCAAATTTTTTTTCCGTTATCTTGTTTTCCTCATTGCACTCATTATAGGAATAATTATTTTTCAACGCATATTATCAACATCCAAAAGCATCACGATTTTTCAAGCGAATGATACCTTTACACTTCAGCAAACGAAGCTCATTGCGGAATTCAGTAAATTCATGAAACAGAACATCCAAGATAATGATATGGAAATTCATATTCTCCAAGGAGACTTGGAAGCAGAAAACGGTTTCATCAAATCCGTCAATAATCTCATTACCTACAAAGGATTTGTCTTGCCAAAATATTTTTATGTCTACGGCACCATTCCTATCAAACAAATGAGTTATTTCTCTGATGGTGATTATATTATCGAAGAACTTGAACATATTGTAAATACCTTTGTCTTCACCAAAAAATTCACGGTTAGTAAACCATTTACCCGTATACATCTTCCACTCACAGATTCACTTATCCAAGATTTTAATCTAGACTGTCTCTTTGAAAATAAAATATCTTCTAGGACTTGTAATATTTTTCTGAATGACTTCTTGGACGTATTTTTTGTTTACAATATTTCCAGAGATTACGATGGATTGACTAAGATATTCTCTGCCATCAGCACCAATGAAACGAAAAAAAATAGATTTTGCCAAGGGCTTTCCAGATATCTTCTCTATGCAAATGATCGTAGCGAAACCATAGCATCATTATTCGAATCCTGCGGACCAGATTATGAAAAAAGTTTCAAACAAACTACGCTTTTTATGGGAATACAAACAACATTGGACAATCAAATTTTCGATAAAATCAGCTACAAAGATCCAACCCTCAATGCGTATAAATTACTTTCTTATCAACAACAAATCTATCAAGATTTCCTTATCAATAAAGTGGATGCTTACAAAATAAGTATGTATCTTGATTTTGTCAGAGAAATACTCAAAAAAAACGAAATAGAACCATTCTACAAAGATGAAATTTATCGGTACAACAACAAATATCTTTCACTTGCCTTGGAAAAAATCACCTATCAATCCACAATATTCACCCAAAACCTTGGCGTTAGCAAAATCGCATCCTTACTAAATACAATCACCTCAATCAACGAAGGAGAACCGATTTTATGATTCTCATGACTTATTACAGAAGTACAAAATCTCGCACTTATCACTCAACCAGATATCGCAACATGAACAAGCGAAAATATCAGCATCGAAGAGAGAATCAGCAAAAAACTCCAGAATATGTCTTATCTCACCATAGAAAAAAAATCAACATCAGATACTACAATAGATATCATCGGCTATCTCAAATTTACTTCACCAGACCTTACAGAAAATATCAAATCGCATATCATTTTGGAATACAACAACGACACACTCTTTGTCAAAAGTATCAACCTCCAAGACAAAGCAGGTATCAATGATGTCATCAAAAATCTCCTTCAATTCCAAGATTTCTCACTAGGTGAACTCTATAGTTATATCAGCAAAAATCTCGTCTTCTATGAACAAGATGATGCACCGATCAACACCACCACCGACCTTTGTCCAAACATATCAGCACTCAAAGATAGTTCTGTCATTTCTTGTACAAATACGGAAGCGGTGATAAAGAAAAATAACATCACCTATACCTTTACGATACAAAATGGTGGATTGGAAGATGTAAGTATTTCTGACACTACACTAGAAAATCTCATCAAAACCTCATACAGCAATATCATAGGCAACACTTATACAATCGTCGACACTATCAAAACCATCCTAGCATATGAAGCGCCAGTAAACAATCGTGAAGGAACTGCTAATGCGATTTTCGTCTTTGAAAGAATACAGAAATACCTCGGCATCAAGACCAATGATATAGCTGATAAAGATGGAAAAATACTTGTAGACATTACCTTATGAGGTATCAATTTCATCGTAAATTATACCATAACAAATAATAGTATGTGACCTCGATATTTCAAGGATATTCTTGTTAACGGTACCCCTTATGCCATACAGAATTTCAATTTAGTGCTTGATGATGATAACCAAAATCGTATAAACACTTTTGTCATAGATCCGATGACTGCTATCAAAGACGCAGACTTCACAGCATGGCAAAATTATAATGAACGACTAAAAGAATCAACTAACAACTAAGGAATAAAAACAAACAACTAACAGTGAATAAACTGTTTTTTGTATACACTATTACAAAATCACAATAGTCCATTCCAACAAATCATTCACTATTAACTATTCACTATTAACTATTAACTATATTGAAGCATGTATAAAAGATTTACTATAAATGACCTCAAAACAGTGCAAAATACTTTCCTCAATAATTTTTTTTCGATATTAAAAAAAGAGCATTGTATGATGCCCAACGATCTGTTTAAAAAAATATTCAGAGAAGGAAAAGAAATCTATTATATGTACAGAGGAGATTTTACTTTTAGAATCCAGGATACAGGATTGGAATACGTACTCATGGATGAAAAAGAAAAAATCCAAGTCATCCTTGATGAGCAAGGCAAAAGAGAATTCCAAAGTCTGATGAAAAGTTTTATCTTAAAAAAAGAAAAACTCACTGGACAAAAATCCATCGAACAAATTTTACTGGACTCCTTCCATACAGGAGAATATTCTACTATAGGAGGGAAAAATTATATGGTTTATGATATCGAAACGGATACGAACATTGAAAATCTCAAAGAAACAAAGTTTCTCCTTGCGTATGCTATGCATCCCAACAGTGCAAATAAAATGACCTATGAATATGTCGACCAAGAAGGATTGAAAGCATTTGTTCAAAAAATGCTAGATTTTGACGGGTATATCGTAGGATTCAATAGTATTGCTTTCGATAATATCGTATCGGTATACAATGCATGAGGTAGCGATGAGGATATTCAAAAACTTGATGACAAAAGTATTGATCTTTTTCTGTTCGTTCGAGCTACAACGGGGAAAAGAATGGGACTAAATAAAATCGCTGAAGCACTCGTCAACGTAAGTAAAACTTTAAGTTCATGAGCAGAATGAGAGGTATTGTACAAAAAATATAAAGAAGAAAATGATCTCAAAGCATTGGAAGAATTCAAGAAATATTGTAAGAACGACGTGAGAATGACTATGTTGGTTTTTTTGTATCTGATGCATTTCAAAAAACTCTTTATAGAAGGTGAGGAATTTACATTTACTCTATCAGATCTTATTAATAAATCTCGTACCAAAATCAAAGAAATCGAGCAGATGGTAGGACAAAAATTAAACTTTAGCTCTTAGACTTTAGCATTTATAGATTTTCAATGGATATATCTCGCGACCTGCAAAAATTCTATGACGCACAAGCGGAAAAATATCAACAAACCAGAAATAAACATCGAGCAGATGCGGATATTATTTTGGATGAAATAAAAAAAAGTAAAAAAAAAACTATCAAGATACTAGAGTTTGGATGTGGAAGCGGAAGATTACTCAACCAGCTCAAAGAACTAAAGTGAATAAAAATTCAATACATCGGCGTAGATATTTCGAAAAATCTTTTGAAATACGCGAAGAAAATCGTCAGCGGAAAACAAGCACCGAAAAATGTCTCTGCGGAATTTTTCTGTGACGACATTCTCCAATATGTCAAAAAAAATAAACAAGAGTCCTTTGATTTTGTTATCGGTATCGCAAGTTTCCAGCATATTCCAACAAGCAAAGAAAGATTTTTTCTGATCAAAAACATCTATAGAATATTGAAATACGACGGAAAACTTTTGATGACGAACCGATCCTTTTCCCGACGATTTGTAAAAAAATATAAAACTGTTATCATCAAAGCACTTTGGAAATATAGTATCACTCGAGGAAAATATCAACGAAACGACCTTATGATACCACGAACAAACAAAAATATAAGCTACAAGAGATTTTATCACATCTATACCCTGAAAGAATTGAAAAAGCTTATGACCATGAGTGGATTTCTTGTTACCAAGCTTGGCTATCTCCACAAATGAAAATATATACATTCACGAAAAGAATCACAAAACTCATTGGTTGTTGCTGAGAAAAGCATTTTCTTGACAAACCAAACCGATTAACTATTCTCTATCATAATTCACGATACATGATATATGAACTCATTCTTACATCTTGAATCTTACATCTTGCATTTAATTTTTGTTTTATCGTTTAATCAATAAAAACATGAAAAAAATCTTCCCTTTGATCGCTATCACATCCTTGCTTGTGCTTTTCGGATGTACCAAAACTATAGATACGGATACTACGGTCACGCCAGATGAACAGCCTGTTGCAGAACGACAAACTTACGAAAGTAAAACAGATAACTTTTCTATTGATTATCCTGGACTCCGAGAATTCGAAGAAAATGTCTATGGATCTAATGTTATGTTTTTCACGCCACTTAGCGAAGGAGATCAACTCAGAGAAAATATTGGTATCATCAAAAAAGAATTAGATAAGGAATACACATTGGATGACTATTATGCTATCACAAAACCCGAATTGGAAAGTATGATCACTGACTTCGTAGAAGTAAGCAACGATCTTATCACTATCAATAATCTCGATGCAAAAAAATTGATCTACCAAGGAACCCAAGGTGAAACAAAACTTCAACGAGAACAGATCTATCTTATCAAAGACAATTATGTGTATATTATCACCTATACTGCTACGCAAGATACTTTTGGAGAATTTACAGAACAGATCGATGAGATGGCTGCTACATTAAAAATCAACTAAGCAAAAATATTTCAAAAAAAGAAAGCCTCGGACATTCCGAGGCTTTTTATTAGTTCATTTTAGCTTGCGCCAGGTATGCTGGGATATCCAGAAAATCCTGGGAACCAATGATGGTTTTTTCTACAGGTGCAGTTTCTGCTCTACGAGCATCAATACATTGACCACACCATGCATAGTTTTGACAGGAATCAATGTCACCTCCTTTGCAGTTTTGTTGCATTGGTTTGGTGGTAACAACCGGCACGGTATAGGTTGGTATACCCATAGCGGTTGCATCCTTTGTTCTTTTTTCCATCATTGCTTCCGTTATCTCAATAAGG
>CAZBQE010000028.1:0-12690 GCA_964494005.1 uncultured Candidatus Peribacteria bacterium
GCGTGTTTATCGAATATTTTTAATATGAGATCCACTCTATCTCGGATATCGATTCCAAAAGGACGGAGTTGTTCCTGGATATAAAAAATCTGTCTTGGTTTGAGGATGTTTCAGATGATCAAAGTATTTGCTCCTAATCTTTGCATATCAAAGATGATTTCCTCCAATTTTCCTTTGCCAACATAGGTTTTATGGTCAGGTTCCTGTCTTTTTTGATATTTTTGCAAAATAACAATACCACCGTAGGTATCCACTAGTTTTTCAAGTTCTTCCATTCTATCTACCAAAAGCTCGGCGTTGGTATCTTTAGTGACGACATCCACGAGGAATACTTTGAGTTGTTGATTTTTATCTTCCATTATTATTATTTTAGCTAAATATAGCTTGTATATACGAAAAAATTCTTGATATGCAATTTTATAATATATTTTTATCATTTTGGGATTTTTCTAGGGTAAGTTTCCGTTGAAACTGTTTAGATAAATAGTATACTCAAACCCATGACTGATTTTTTATCATATAATTTTTTAATTACGATGAACATACTAAATATTGTCCTGATTATTGTGGCTCTTGGGCTATGATGAGCAGGAGGGTTCTATGGATACAAAAGAACCTTAACACAGAAGGCGTTGGACTTCAAAAAAAGAATGGAAAGAGTAAGAGAAATTGAAGAAGAAATGTTGGAAGTAGCAAAGAAAAAGGCTGATAAAGTTATAGAAACTGCTGAAGAAAAAGCAAACAAAATTGAAACTCAAAGATTAGAAAAAATGGAAGTCATCCAAAATAGACTTCTTGCCAGAGAAGAAAAAATGGATGAAAAACTTGAAAAATTAGAACAAGAGAAAAGTAAACTAACTGATAAACAAAAAGAGATGGATGCGATTATTCTCGAACAAACCAACAAAATCGCTGAGATTGCTAAATTGAGTGTAGAAGAAGCAAAAGGACAGTTATTTACTCAAGTGGAAAAGGAATATCAAAAAGATATGGTCCAATTTATCGAAAAATTGAAAGTTATCACCAAAGAAGAAGCTGATAAAGAAGCTGCAATAATTGTTGCTCAAGCACTTCCGAGAGTTGCTGTAGATTCTGTTGATGAATTTACTACGAGAAGTATTGATTTACCAAATGAAGATATCAAAGGAAAATTGATTGGTAGAGAAGGAAGAAATATCGGATTCTTCGAAAAAATGACAGGAGTAGAGCTTATCGTGGATGACACGCCATTGACGGTAAGAATTTCTTCATTTGATAGTGAGAAGAGATATATCGCTGCTACGATGTTGCAGAAATTGATCAAGGATGGAAGAATCAATCCATTTTATATCGAAAAAACTTTTAATGAGGTGACAGCTGATCTTCAAAATCTTTTGATTCAAAAAGGTAAGGAAGCATTGGCTATGCTCAATATTCCTATGATGAAACCTGATTTGGTAAAAATGATCGGACAATATTATCTCAGATATAGTTATGGACAAAATCTTTGGCAGCATAGTATCGAGGTTGCTAAGATTTCTGAAGCTATCGCTGCTGAGTTGGGACTTGATCCTGGTTTAGCCAAAAAGGCTTGATTGTTTCATGATATCGGAAAAATTGTTGCGAATACTGGTGAATCTCATGCTGCTATAGGAGGAGAATTATTAAAAAAGATGGGTATGGATCCTGTGATTATCAATGCAGCTGAAGCACATCACTATGACGTACCGATTACTCATCCGATTGCTTGGATTGTTGCTGCAGCTGATGCTATTTCTGCTTCTAGACCTGGTGCTAGATTCAACACCAAAGAACTCTTTATCGAAAAAATGGGAGAACTTGAAAAACTTATTTACGAAATTCCTGGTATCGACAAAGTACATATTATGCAGGCAGGTAGAGAAATTATGGTGTATGTCAATCCAAAAGAAATTTCTGATACAGAATTGGAAAAACTTCTCAAAACAATAGGTGACAAAATAGAAGAAAAACTTGATTATCCTGGTATTATTAGAGTTACGGGTATTAGAGAGACAAAGATTATAGAATTTCTTAGATAGACCTTAAAAATTGAGAATTGAGAATTGAGAATTGAAAATTGAAAATTGAGAATTGAGAATTGAAAATTGATCTAGTACGTTGAATTGGCTTTTTAGCTTTTAAACTGCTATATGTATCCATATATCATCTTGTGATGATCGAAATTTTACATGACAGGTATTGGTATTGTTATTTCCTTTTTGGTGTTTTTGAGTATTGCGCTCTATCTTTCCAAAAAATATCATCAGAATTTTTGGAAACTGTTTTATCGATTGCCGTTTCTTATTGTATTAACGTATTTTCTTTGATCATATGTGAATTTTATTTTTGAAGTAGGTGTTTTTCCTACTAATGGAGCTGAATTTGCTCAACTTATTTCTCCGTATGGATATAAATTCCATTTTATGGGTATTTTGTTGGGAATTTATATCGCAGTTTCTTTGTTCCTCAAAAAAATCGTAAGAGTAGAAAATAAAAAAGTTCGATCTGATATTTTATTTTTTTCTTTTGCTCTATCGCTTGTTCCTTTGGGTTTGTTTCTTTTGATGGGAGATAATTTTACTGGATTAGCAACAACATCTTGGTTAGGAATCAAATCACTTCATTCAGATAGTTCGTGGAATAAATTTACTTTGGTATATCCTATAGGACTCTTTTTGTCTATAGGTTCGCTTATTATTACTTTGGTTATCAAAATTATCAAAAAGAAAAGGTTTGGATATGGAATGGCAGGATTTGCATTATTATTGGTTTTTCTTGCTTTGCTTCTTTTGTTGCAGCAATATTCTAGGCATGTGGTATTTTCGATAGGAACCGTTATGTTTGATATTAAACAATATGTAGCATTGTTAGTCGCCCTTGTTTCTTATTTCGTTTTTAGGAAGCGACAAAAACATTCTGATCTTACGTAAATGATAAAATGATTTTACTGTTTGTTGTTTTTGTATTGTATGAAATTATTTTTCCTCAAAGAACATAGTTTATATAAAATATTCAAGACTATAGAGAAAGTGCCTAATGGGAGAACCATTTATATCTATATAGATCCTGAGCATTCTTTTTTTGATAATGAATGGCGAGGAAAGGAAATCAAAGATGTACTCAAAAAAAAAGATATCAATGCTTTGTTTGTCACCAAAACTGAAAAATCTAAATATTTTTTTTCCAGCCTAGGACTCAATATTCTTCATCAAGAAAAACATAAAATCGTCAAATATTTTAGATTGATCTATGATTTTTTCTTTAATATCAAAAAATTCCATCTTCAGGTCTATACAAAAAAAAATTATATTTTTTATGTTGTATTTGGATTCGAAGTTGTATTTGTCTTGATTATCTTGTATTTGCTTTATTCTTTGATTTTGCCGAGTACGCGTGTCGATATTGTTCCTACGAGTCAGGTAGAAAGCGTAATTTATAATTTTCGTTATTATCCATTTTCTGATATAGAGTTTGATCAACAATCTAGATATCTCAATGTGCCATATTATACCTGATATATCGATTATAAGTATGATATGACAATCAGTACTGCCAATATTAAGTATATCCAACAACCTTCTCAGGGAGTTGTTGAATTAGTAAATAAAATTCCTCAGGAATATTCTTTCGTCAAGAATACGAGATTTGTGACAGATGATGGTCGTCAATTTGTAGCTACCGATTATTTTATTATTCCTCAAGGTACGGAAGCTAATCCAGGTAAGGTATTGGTAACTTTGGAAGCTATGGAACAGGATATCAATGGTGTACTTATGGGATCTAGGGGAAATATTTTGGAATGAACAAAGGTTTTTATCAAAAATATGAAAAATAGTTATTATGTACAGAATATCTATGGGGTCGTGTTGGAAGATTTTTCCGGTGGTAATCTTCAATCAGAATGAGTTGTTTCTTTGGAAGATATAGCCATTCTTTCAGGAAAATTAGTTGATTCGCTTTATAAACAGAAAATGAATATTGTGTATACTAATTTCAAAGTATCAGATACTATTGTTCTCAATTTTGATCCGTTAATTACTACTCAAATCAAAGAGATTCAGATAGAAAATGTTCCAGGAGATGAAACCCCTTTACTTAAAGGATCTATTGTTGCGCGTTTCAATTTTAATTATATCAAAAAGGAGGATGTGCTTACCGTTGTAAATACCTACGTCAAACAAAGATTATATGATAAGATGAAAATGTTTGAAGTAGATACTTCTTCTATGGTGTTTTTTAAGGATATCAAACAGGAAGATTGAAATATTTTTGTCATTCCTACCAAGGTAGACATCAAACAAAGTTATGATTTTTTTAAAGATATCAATGCTATCCTTCCTGATCTCAAAGATCGTATTGTTGGTTTATATGAAGATGAAGCCAGAGAAGTGTTGTTTTCTTATCCAGAGCTTTCTTCATTTGTTCTTGTTATCAGACCACCTCGGTATACTACTGTTTCCAAATTGAAATCGAGAATCAAAATTTCTGTGAATGGAAAAGCGGTAAAATAAAAAAAACCCCTTATTCAGGGGATGTAATCAATACATTATTCAAAAGATTGGTAGCTTGCCACCACAATTTTTCATTTTTTTTTGGCATATAGAGAATTCTTTCTTTGTAAAAAAATTCCATATATTCACATTCTGCCTTTTTGTTTGAATCGCTCATTGGATAAGATACCAGTAGAATTTGTGAAAAACTATTGTTTCCTGATATATTCAAAAAACAAAATTTTGTATATCCTTGGTCATTTTTTGTTATTTTACACTTTTCTATTGAAGCAGCTTTAAATGCTTCTTCTATTGATTTTTGGGATATACAGAATATGTATTTTTCTTCTTTTTGGATACTTTCCAAACAAATAGTTTTACTTTGCCCGAATATGGACGTTATTACCACTAACAATAAAATACTACTAATTACTTTTTTCATTTTTTTTGTTTTTTGTTTGACTGATTGTAATTATATTAAATAAAAAGTCAATATAAAAAAAACGGCCAATTAGCCGTTTTTTTATATTTATTTAATTGCTTAATTAGCATGAAAAATTATTTTTTTGCTATTAAAATGGTAGATCATCATTATTTTCCTGTTTTTTGTTGTTGTCTCCTCATTTTTCTAATCTTCGTCCTGTAATACTATTGAATCGTCTTCCTGCTTGGGTTTTGGATTCATTTACTCTGGTATTGATATAGACGGTGATAAGATCACCAACTTTGACGTCATTGAGTAGGTCTGTTTTTTCTTTGAAGAAGTCTACTGCCAATCCTCCTTTGAATTCTCTGTCAGTTTCTTCTTCCAATACTACTGTCTGTTTTACAATTGCGTTTGCTCCGATCTCTTCTTTGGGTCAGATAAATTTGACTGTTCCTGTGTACTGCATGATATAATAATAAGTTATAAAACAAAAATAGATGGGATAGATAATAAGACGTGATAGATGGGATATGTTCCATATCCATCTCAAAATCAGTTTAATCCGACTTATTTTTTGAATTGTAAATTTTTATTTCTTTTTTTCAAGGATAACTTGGAAAATTCGTATTCCTACACCGATAGTAAGTAGAATATCTGCAATATTGAAAATTGGAAAGTTGAAAAGTTGGATATCGATAAAGTCTCTTACTCCGCCATAGAATAATCTATCAATCAGATTTCCTAATGTTCCTGCCAAAAGCATTCCTGTGATCAGCCATCATATTTTTTTTGTAGCATATATTCGTATGATAGCTCCTATTCCTATCAAGCTAACAAGAATAATTATGATGTAGGGTAGTGGTAATGATCGAGAAATTCCTGTATTCAAAGCAGGGGTGATGATATTTAATTGTTCCCCTATTCTGAGATTATAAAAAAAATATTTAGAGACAAAATCGAGTCCGACCAGGATGAATATTGATATTCAAAGTTTTCGTTGGTTCATACTATACTATCAAGGATTAAGAACTCACCTATGGTGATTGTTAAGAATTTTGGAAAAATTTTTATTATTTTTTTAATTCTTCTTGTTTATTTAATCTGGAGTCCGTCCTGCCTTTGAATCTAATAACGATGGGTGTACCCATAAAATCAAAATGTTTTCTGATACTATTTTCTATTCGTCTTTTGAATGCAAAGTTAGCTCTTTCTTTGTGGTTTACAAAAACGAGAAACGTTGGTGCGTTGATGTCGACTTGGGTGATGTACATAATTTTGCAGGTTTTGTTTTTTGGAAATCTTGGTGGTCTAGAGATAAATTCTTTTCCGATAATATCATTTAACTGACCGGTTTCGATTCTTTTTTCCGCTTCTTTTTTCATCTTACTGACGACAGTAAATATTTCTTTCACGCCTTTTTTGGTCAATGCGGAAATGGGAAAAATTGGCATATATTTTGCGAAATCGAGGATAGCTTCGGATTGTTTATTGAGGAATTTGAGTTGTTTGTTGTCGAGGAGATCAATCTTGTTGAGGCAGATAATCATGGGGAGGGCCAGATTATTTATTTCCTGGATCAAGGTCATGTCTCTATGAGAAATTCCTTCTGTTCCATCAACGATAAAGAGTATTATCGGTCTGATAAATTTCAACATATCCAAGGTTTTGTCGTTGGCTATTTTTTCGATACCATGGACGCTTCCTTTTTTTCTGATACCTGCAGTGTCATAGACTTTATATTTTTTTTTATTCAACATAAATTCTCCGGTGACGTAGTCACGTGTGGTTCCTGGGATATTTTCGACTTTGGCCAATGGTTTGCCGATTAGGGTATTGAGTAGGGTAGATTTTCCTGCGTTCGGTTTTCCGATGATAGCGAGGTGAGTAAAATTTGGATCTTTTTGCGCTTGTTTGGCTGGTAATATCTCATTTGTCTTGTCTTTCATATCTCAGGTATATACTATTTTGATAAGTAAATCTTTGACTTCACTGAGGTTTTTTTGCTTTTTGGCACTGATACTGATGATATGTTCGAATCCTAGGTCAAAATACTCATTTGCTGCGATGTCATAATCTTTTTCTTTGTGTTTGATGTCGATTTTGTTGATGATAAGGACAGTATTTTTTTTCTTGTTTTTTTGGGTGATATATCAAAAAATCTGTTGTTCTTTGGCGGTAATTCCTACACTATCGTCGATTACAAAAAGGAGAATATTAGATTCATCTATGATTTGTTGGATAAGTGGTTGTTCTTCGGTGAAGTCATGTAAACCTGGACTATCGAGAAAAGTGACGTTACCAATATCGTCGATTTGCATCTTATGTTGAATAATATCTCTGGTAGTTCCTGGAATGTCTGTCACTATTGCTCTGAATTGGCCGATCAGCCTATTGAAGAGTGTGGATTTTCCAACATTGGTAGCACCTACTAAACCTATTTTCATACTATAACGCTTAAACGATGAAATGATGAAACGACTAAACGATTATATTTTCGTTTCGTTGTTTTGGCGCTTTCGCGCTTGGTCTTTTGTATATAGAAAAGGGTTGGGAAATCAATGTAATATACCTGAAGGTATATTTTGCCCTCATAAAAACACTCAATTCTTCGCGTTTTTTTATTGGGTCTCAATTTATTTTCTGAAATGAAAATGTAATTTCGACGTAGTAAAAAATCTCGATACCTCGAATTTTTACTGCGTCTCAATTAAAAAAAACTCTGCGATATACGCAGAGTAGTTTTAGAAAATTATAGTAATTTTTTTTTCTTCTTTGTATTCATATCCTGTATAGGGATATATTACTTTATCTATTTCTACAAAACCAGTAAAAAAGAATATGGCTTGAGTTTTTTTCCAAGCAGTAATTTTTGTTTGTACCCCTAAACGAACTTTTTTTTGTTCCGTTTTATAGGCTACGATTACTTCTTTTGCGAATTTCATTATGCCATCCATATTTTTTTCATTGGAAGGGTTTGGAATTTCTCCAAAAATTTTGATTGTTTTTGTTTTCATAATTTCATTTTTTTATTGATTAGTACTTTTGTTTAGTTTAAACTTTATATATTTCTTGTTTAAAGTCAATACTTGTCTGTCGAGATGAATTTGCTATTTCTCTTACTTTGCCTATAGTGGTATTCGCTTTATTTTGTATATAAAAATGCTAATTCATACGCCCGTTATGCTGAAAGAAGTCTGTGAATATATTCCTCAAAATACTAAGCTTATCGTTGATTGTACACTTGGACATGGTGGACATGCTATGGCACTTTTGTCGATAGTGAAAGATGCGAAGTTGATCGGGTTTGATGTGGATGAATTGATGATGAAGAAGGCAGAATTCATAATTCAGAATGCAGAATGAAATATCTCGAGTAGAATGGAATATGTGCATGGAAGTTATTCAGAGATAAAAAATGTTTTGAAAGGAAGGAAGGCAGAGTATATTTTGAATGATTTGGGAGTAAATCTTGAGCATTTCAAAGATGTGAGTCGTGGGTTTAGTATTAGAGGAGATGTACTCTTGGATATGAGATTCGATACATCTACAGGCAAGACTGCTGCGGATATTTTGGCAATATATACGACTGATCAACTCAAGGATATATTCGAACATTATGCTGATTTTTCTTCGCCAAAAGCTCTTGAACTTGCTAAACATATTGTTACTACCAGAAAACATCATCCGATTACTACAACACAAGAATTCAAAAAAATCTTGAATGATTGTGGACTCGGAGATCCGGCGTCTATTGTTATTTTTCAAGCATTGAGGATCGAAACGAACGGTGAGATGAATAATCTTCAAAATTTTTTGGCGGATTTTCCAGAATGTCTACAATTGTCTTGAAGATGTGTGATAATTACTTATCATAGTATCGAAGACAGGTTAGTAAAACAAACCTTCAATGCTTTGGTTGGTACGGGAAAATATGCGCTTGTGACTAAGAAGCCATTGAAGCCGAATTATCAAGAAGTGGCTGTGAATAGAGCTGCGAGAAGTGCGAAAATAAGAATACTCGAAAAGACGAAAATATAATTTTAGATGAGAGATGATAAATGATAGATTTATGTATCACTTTATTATAGACTATTGTAGATTACAGTAATTTATATAGACAAAATAATATATTTATCATTTAAAATTTATCATCTATCATAGTTAATTTTAATTAGTTTAGTGGTATGAGAACATTCGCTTTTATTCCAGGACAGGTTAATAGGGCCTACAAAGGCGTTATTAGTAAGTACAAAGATCACGATCTTTTTATGGAGCTTTTGAAAGTGTCTGGAGCTTTGTTTTTTTTGCTTCTTTGTGGATTTTTCTTTTTGTATTATGTGAATCTTTCTTCTACTCGTGGATATTTTCTCAAACAAGCGAATCAAGAAATGACAGCGATTACATTTCAATACGAGATATTAAAAACTAAACTGCTCGATTATAAACAGCAAAATCGAAATACCGTTCAGGCTTCTAGTTTCAAAAGAGATGTTGTGGATGTAAGTGCAGAAATAGTAAAAATTCCTGATGGTATTCAGTTAGGGTTTTTTCAAAACGAACTAACAGCTAACAATTAATACCTAATAATTTTTGAATATTAAAAAGTCCTTTTGAGGACTTATTTTTTTATATTTTTTTATTTGCTTATTTTTTTTATCTTCTGGGTAATGATGCTAGAAAGTTTTTTGTAACCTCGTTTGATACTTTGGAATAATATAACACCTCCGATGAGGTAAAGTACGCCTATTTTTCGTCCATGCAAAAATTTTTCTATCTGGCCAATACTGATGCTGCCTAGATATCACATTCCTACATAAACAGTTTTGACGATGATTGAGATGAGTAGTGAATATCCCAGAAATTTAAGAAAATTCATTTTTTTGATTCCTGTCGTTATCAGTGATGGAGCTGAAAGATAGGGTGTGATTTTGACGATGAGAAAATAGAAAAATGGGTATTTGGTATAGAGAGTTTTGAAAAGTTTTTTTTCCGTGAAATGTTCGTGATGTCTGCGTAATCGAGCGATCTTGTATAAATATCTTCCCGTGATATACAGTCAGACATCTCCTAGTATATCTCCAGCAATTGTTATCAAAAATACATACTCCAGATGGAGTAGTCCTTGCGCTGCGATTCCTCCACTCACAAAAGATGCGATGGGACCTTCTACAATCGTTGTGATGAGCAATACAAGATAAGCGTGTTCTTTGATAATAGCTAGGAATGTTTCCATATATTTTTATATAAATAATTTTTATCTGATTTTTTTGGACGGATGATATTTTTTTTCATTGATGGGAGAGAATGAGAATGAATGTCTGATATATCCTCGTATTCCTTGATGATTGAAAATATCTCTGAACATATTTATATCTCTTTTTCGTCCATTGATTATTCCTCGTTTTTGACTTTTTTGACTATTTTCTCCTGAAAATGGATATCGTACTACTGTTTTCTTGTGTATTTCCATATAGGTATTTATCGCTACTTCTAGCTGATATCTTTCACATGGTTGTTGGAAAACGTTGTGGAGGTCTTGAGTTCTGAGTATTCTTTGGCCTGAGAGAATAAGTTCTCTATATAATAGTTTGATATATCGTTTGGCGCGAATACGTCTCATGATTCCCATATCGATTTCTGGATGGTCGAATATGTGTTTGATCATATGGATAATTTCTTGAATCTTTATGTTTTTGAGATCGGAGTCAAACATACAAACGTATTCTGTTTTTACCTGTTTTAGTCCTTCTTTGATAGCGTTTGCTTTGCCTTTGTTTTTTGTGTAGGAAACGATGCGGATATGTTTGTCTTTGTGTTGAGCTACAAATGTTTTGACTAGTTTTAAGCTATTATCTTGTGATCCGTCATTTACCAAAATAATCTCGTCAAATTGTTTGACGTTTACAAGTTTTTGGATTACTGTTATAACTCTTTCTTCTTCATTGTAGAAAGGAATGATACAGGTACATGAAATATATTTCATTTTGGATTTTTGCTATAAAGAAATGTATAGGGGGAATATATGTATTGGGAAAGTAAAGACAAGAAGTATTTTTTGTATGGTTATAATTGATCTATGATATAAAGTCTTTGGAGAATGTCTTTGATAAGGGCGAGTTGTTTTGGATTTGCCATGACTTTGGGGCTTGTGACTGCTGCACGGAGGATGTTGATAAAACTTCGTTTTTGTTTGTCTCCGTTTTTTTTGATATATGATTGGAGTGCAGTGTAGAGGTTTTTTATTGTTTTGGTGTCTTCGTCGGTCAAGGTGTAGGTGGATGGCTGGGTGAACGGTTTTTTGAAGGTGGGCGTGGTATTGGTCAGTTGGATATATTCATTTTTGGTTAAGACAACATAAGCGTCCATAATCCTTGTTCTTGATCATTGATCCAATACGAATCCATCATAGATCATACCTATACTGTAGCCTGCATCGAGATTCATCGCGTCTCGACAATTGAAATTTTTTTTCAAATATTCCGCCATATCAGGGATGGTGATATTACCTATCGTTCCCATATAGATCGTGGATTTGTCTTCCGTCGAGCAGATAAAAGTTTTGTTTCCCGCGGTTTTCATTTTGCTGTCTATATAATTATTGTAGCCTTGGATAACGTTTTCTCCTTGATACAAAAAGATAGGAAAATTTCCCAGACCAAAATACAGGGAATTGAATGCTGCGGGATCTTTTTTTACTCGAAGACCTGGATCAATCATATTTCCCATGTTGTTTTGTACAAGTATTGGTTTTCCTGTTTGATCGAATCCGAAGATCATTCTGATACTGGTATCTGGTCGATATTTACTTCGGTCTTGTCCGTTTCCTAGATAAACTCTTTCTGAGATAGTGTGGGTGGTTGGACATTGACTATAATCTTCTGGACAGAAAAATGTGCCGTTGACTGCGGTATCACCACCAACTTTCTTCGTTAGTTCCTTGAGTGTAGCGCCACCATCTCCGGCTACGGAACTGACGACATAATGTTCGCCGTCTAGGACGACTTTGATCACTCTGATAGGTTTTCCGTCGCGATTTTCTATGATGAGTTCTTTGTAGGCGAAGGTATATCCCAAACAGAATATCGAAAGCATTATTACAAATATTTGTTTCATACTTAATTATTTTCTTAATTAAAATCTCATTTGTATCCTATTCGCATTTCTGGATTGGGACTCATTTCTTGATATTTTTTCAAAAACTTTTCTTCTTCCAGATAATATTTTCCTCCCAGATGTGTGTTTTTGTAGGTCTTGATTATCCTATAAAATTGTTCCATTTTGTTGAATAGATGATGTTTTCTGTAGTTTTCGAGTAGCTCTGATTCATTATCTATCAGCAGGAAAAATTCTATGAGCGTTGGTTTTCCTGGTAGGAGATGGAGTCTCCTTTCTATCGCTCCTACTGCGATTTCTTCGCAATACATATGTCAGGTGAGAAAGAGAATTGCTCTTGCTTCATTCATCTCTTCTCGGGTTGGTTTTTCTGAATTAATGATTTCTTCGTATTTTTTTCGATAGGTATCAAGCTCTGCTTGGATTTTCTTTGGTTCCATGAGATAGGTGTATTTCATAAGCTGGATCATGATTGTTCAAATGAGATAAATTAGATGTTTTATGTATTTTAGTATAGGAATAGTTGTGAAATTTTCAAATAAAAAAAATTCCGCTTGAGCCAGACGCAGTGAAGCAAAGCGAAACGCGGGCGGGCTATTGAACCACTTCTTGGGTAGAGTGGAGATAACGTCCCGACTGGTCGGGATGCTTGTATAACGT